>JAOTWK010000032.1 GCA_029862935.1 Gemmatimonadota bacterium
ACACATGACCGACCAAGAAGCCATGGATCGTGCGCTCGCCCTCGCGGTGGCAGGGTGGGGTCGGGTCGCGCCGAATCCGTTGGTGGGAGCCGTGCTGGTACGGGACGGGCACATCGTCGGGGAAGGCTTCCACGCAGAGTTCGGAGGGCCGCACGCTGAGGTGCAGGCGCTTGCCGCCTGTGCGGATGCCGCCGGTGCCACGTGTGTCGTGAACCTCGAGCCGTGTGCCCACCTTGGGAAGACGCCGTCGTGTGCTGACGCCCTTGCCGCTGCAGGCGTCGCGCGTGTCGTGATCGCCGTTCGCGATCCGGATCCTCAGGCGGGCGGTGGCGCGGACCGGCTCCGGGCAGCCGGGGTGGAGGTCGAGGAAGGCCTGGGCCGTCGAGCGGCCGCCGCACTCAACGCGCCCTTTCTCTGGGCTCATGCGCGGCCCAAGCGTCCCTTCATCGCGCTCAAGCTCGCGACGTCGCTTGATGGCTTCATTGCCGACGGGCAGGGCCGGTCGCAGTGGCTGTCTGGACCCGCGGCGCGCGAATACGTGCACTGGCTCCGAGCAGGATTCGACGCCATTGCAGTGGGCCGCCGAACGGCGGAGATCGACAATCCGCAGCTGACAGTCCGCGGGCCGGTTGAGCCTCGTGTCACGCCCACCCGGGTCGTGTTCGCCCGAGACGGCGCTGTGGCACGACGGCTGAGCCTGGTCGAGACCGCATCGCAGGTACCGACTGTCGTGTTCACGAGCGCCTCCGGGGTGTCGGGCACGCGTCGGGACCTGGACGGCACAGGCGTCACGGTACGGACCGCCACAAGCCTCCTCGATGCGGCTCGCCAACTCCGCGACCAGGGGGTGCGGTCGGTTTTGGTCGAGGGCGGCGGCACACTGGCCACGGCCCTGCTCGAGGCCCGCTTGGTGGATCGCCTCTACTGGATCCAGGCACCCGTGTGGTTGGGCCAGGGAATCCCGGCATTTGGGGCCAGAAGCCCGACGCTGGTGAGCGACGCGCAACCGTGGAGCGTCATCGAGCGCCGTGCCCTTGGACCGGATACATTACTGGTGGTGGAACGCGAGCTATGTTCACCGGCATCGTAACCGCGCTCGGGACGGTGGTCGCCGTCAAGCGCGATGTCGAGCAGCTGTCCCTGACCGTCGAGTCCCCATACCGGGACCTCACGGTGGGAGAGAGCATTGCCGTCAACGGGGCCTGCCTCACCGTCGTGGAGACCGACGGTAACAGGTTCCGCGTCGAGGCGGTCGTGACGACTCGTGGCCGGACACGGTTTGGGGACATGGCAGTGGACGAGCGGGTCAACCTCGAGCGTGCGATGCAGATCGGGGACCGATTTGGTGGTCACCTCGTCCAAGGGCATGTCGATGGAGTGGGCACGGTGACGGAAGTGGGGGAGCACGACGACGCGCTGCTCATCGACATCGAGGTGCCGGCCGACGTGGCAGAGGTCTCGGTTCCGTATGGGTCGATCGCGGTTGATGGGGTCAGCATGACCGTCAATGCTGTTCCTCGGACCGGCGTTGTTCAGCTGTCGGTGATCCCGTTTACCAGAGAACACACGACCCTCGGCGCGCTCGAGCCGGGAGCTCGGGTGCACCTCGAAGCAGACATGATCGGCAAGTACGTACGCCAGGTGCTGGAGCAGCGAGGCGCATGGCAGGCCGGAGGAGTCGATGGCGTTCAGAACGATTGAACAGGCAATAGAAGACATCCGACAGGGTCGGTTGGTCCTCGTGGCCGACGATGAAGATCGTGAGTGCGAAGGAGATCTCGTCGGTGCGGCCGCGCATGTTACGCCGGCCATGATCAATTTCATGGCGATGCATGGGCGCGGACTCGTGTGCCTCACCCTCCCCGTCGATCGGTGCGAAGCGCTCGGACTGCCGCAGATGACGGAGAAGAACGAGGACTCGCACGAGACGGCGTTCACTGTGAGCATTGATGCAGCGAAGCGGTTCGGCGTGACCACGGGTATCTCAGCTGCCGACAGGGCGAAGACCATTCAGGTCGCCATCGATCCTGCCACGAGTCCCGCTGACCTGCGCCGACCGGGACACGTGTTTCCCCTACGGGCACGGCCGGGCGGCGTCCTGCAGCGTGTGGGCCACACCGAAGCCAGCATAGATCTGGCGCGGTTCGCGGATCTGTATCCGGCAGGAGTCATCTGCGAAGTGCTGGCCGATGACGGAACCATGATGCGACGACCGCAACTCGAGCGCTTCGCTCAGCATCACGGGCTCACGTTCGTGACCGTCGCGCAGCTGGTGGCGCACCGGCTGCAGAACGAGCGGCTGGTGCATCGCATCGCGGAGGCGCGGCTGCCCACCCCGTACGGTGAGTTCAGCATCGTTGGGTACCGGAACGATGTCGACCACAGAGAGCACGTGGCCTTGGTCTTTGGGGAGGTGGATGGGCGGCGCGACGTGCTGGTTCGGATGCACTCCAAGTGCCTCACTGGGGACGTGTTCGGCTCCCATCGTTGCGACTGTGGGATGCAGCTCAAAGCGGCAATGCGCATGATCGCCGAGGCAGGGCGAGGGGCGATCGTGTACTTGGACCAAGAGGGGCGTGGGATCGGACTGCTCAACAAGCTCAAGGCGTATGAGCTGCAAGACAGGGGACGCGATACGGTCGAGGCAAATGAAGCGCTGGGGTTTGCCCCGGACTTGCGCGACTACGGAATCGGTGCCCAAATCCTGATCGATCTCGGCCTGAGCTCCATTCGCATCCTCACCAACAACCCCCGCAAGATGGTGGGTCTCGACGGATACGGACTCGAGATTGTCGAACGCGTTCCGCTCGTGTCCGACCCGAACGACGACAACCGCGCCTATCTCCAAGTGAAGCGCGACAAGCTCGGTCACCTGTTCGCGCACTGAGATGGCATCCAGCAGTACGCCCCGCGACGCGCCCCGAGATGGGCGTGCCCTCGTCGTGGTCAGCCGTTTCAACGAGGGCGTCACTCGCAAGCTGCTGGATGGCGCGCGGGGAGCGCTCGCAGCAGAGGCGTTCCCATCGGAGTCCGTCGATGTGGTGTGGGTGCCGGGCGCGTTTGAGCTGCCCGTAGTGCTGCGCGTTGGACTCTCCACGGGTCGCTACCGCCTTGCCGTCGCGCTTGGCGCCGTGGTGCGCGGTGAGACTCCCCACTTTGACCATGTCGCCGGCGCGGCGAGCCACGGACTCATGGAGGTCGCGCTGGCCACCGGCATTCCTGTGGGGTTCGGACTGCTCACGTGCGACACGCTGGCACAGGCCTTGGCTCGAGCCGGCGGAGCCGCCGGCAATAAGGGTGAGGAGGCGGCGCGCGCAGCGGTTGCGACTCTGCGGGCGCTCGATGCGCTCGGCGATGGTGCTGAGGCCTGAGACGAAGGCGCGCGCGCGCGCGCTGCAGTTGTTGTATGCGTGGGAAGTGCAGGGCCGCCCCGCGATCGCGCAGGTCACGCGTGGAGCGCTGGTGGGGAGGCCGGCGTGGCGCGGGCCGGTCGAGCACGCCGAGCGGCTGGCCGAGGCTGTGGCGGCCGTCGTGGATCGGCTCGACACCGAGATCGCGGAGCTTGCCGAGAACTGGCGACTCGAGCGCATCGGTGTGGTCGAGCAGAATGTGCTGCGGATTGGGCTGTACGAGCTTTCCAGCGGGACCGTGCCGCCGAGGGTCGCCATCAGTGAGGCGGTCCGCCTCGCGCGCTGGTTTGCAGGTGCCAAGGCGCCAGCGTTCGTGAACGGCGTGCTCGACACCGCTGCTCGTAAGGCGGGGCGGCTGTGAACATTCTGCTGGTCAACTGGTTGGATCGAGAGAACCCCCAGGCTGGCGGAGCCGAGGTGCACGTGTTCGAGATCTTCCGCCGGTTGGTCGCGCGGGGACACCGGGTGACCTTGGTTGCCTCGGGCTGGCCAGGCGCGGCCCGCGAGGCAGTCGTAAATGGCCTCACAGTACGCCGATTCGGCGGACGGCACACCTTCGCGCTGGTCGGTCGACGGGCAATCCGGCGCGAGTTGCGGACCGGGAGCTACGATATTGTGGTCGAAGACGTCAACAAACTTCCGCTGTACCTGCCGACCCTCACGACCTTGCCCGTCTACGTGATCATTCCCCACCTCTTCGGCACCACCGCGTTTCGAGAGGCGTCGTGGCCTGTGGCGTGTGTGGTGTGGTTGGCGGAAAAGCCGATTCCGCGGGTGTACCGCGACCAGGCATTTCACGCGATCTCAAACAGCACGCGGGATGACTTGGTGCAGCGGGGGGTGCGTCGCGACGCGATTCGTGTGATCCATCCCGGCGTCGACGCCGAGTGGCTTACGCCGGATTCCGCGGTGTCCCGCTCAGACGTACCCACCTTCTTGTACGTGGGCCGCCTCAAGCGCTACAAGGGACTGGACATCGCGCTCCACGCTGTGGCGCGGGCGCGGCGGACGGTTCCGGCCTTGCGGCTCGACATTGCCGGGGCGGGCGATGATCGGCCGCGCCTGGAGGGCATCGCACGAAAGTTGCAACTCACCGACCGCGTGCGATTTCTCGGATTCGTCGGCGAGCAGGAGAAGCGCGATCTACTGCGGCGCGCGTGGGCAGTTGTATTTCCGTCCCCCAAGGAAGGGTGGGGAATCACCAATGTAGAAGCGGCGGCCTGCGCCACGCCTGCGGTGGCCTCTGACAGCCCTGGCTTGCGCGAGTCCGTCTTGCACGACGAAACTGGAATACTCGTTCCCCACAACGATCCGGAGGCGTTAGCGAACGCTCTCTGTCGCCTGAGCGGCGATCCCCAACTCGTCACCACGCTGGGTACTGCTGCGCGGAAGTTCGCCGCCGCATTGTCGTGGGATCGGGCGGCAGCGTCGACCGAGGCTCACCTTCTTGAAACCGCACGCGGTTCCCACCGCGAGCGGAAGGAGTGAATAGACCATGCGAACGACTGTGACGGCGCGTCACTGCGATATTCCGGAAGAGCTGCGCACCAGGGCGGAGACGCTCATCGCGAAGGTCGCGAAGGCGGCGCACCGGCCGCAGCGGGCCGAAGTCGTATTCGACGCCGATCACGGACAGAAGGTGGTTGAAATCCACTTGTATCTCCCCCGCGGTCAGGTCAAGGTGGCCTCGGCCGAAGCAGACGACTTCCGCTCAGCCCTCGATCGGGCGGCGGACAAAGTACGGAACCAGCTCGACAAAGACCCTGGCCATCCGGTGCGACGAGTAGAGTGACGATGACCGATCTCACGGTTCGAGACTTGTTGGAGCGCAAGGGCGAGTCCCTGCAATTGCAGGTGCTCGCCGGTGACGAGGGGCTCGATCGGAAGATCACGGTTCCGGAGGTCTCGAGTCCGGGGCTCGTATTTGCCGGGTTCACGGCGCGGTTCGCGGCCGAGCGACTGCATGCGCTTGGCGAAACCGAGATCACGTATCTCGCGTCGTTGTCCGCCGCTGACCGTCGGCGTGCACTCGAGACGTTCATGAGCTATGAGCTGCCCTGCGTGTTCGTGACAAAGGGGCAGACGCCGCCACAGGAATTGTTGCAGCTCGCGCAGGACCGTGGCATCCCCCTGATCCGCACCACGCTGCGTACGTCCGAGTTCTATCGGCGCATCTCGCCGTATCTGTCGGAAGTTTTTGCACCCGTTACCACGATGCATGCGTCGATGGCCGACGTCTATGGTGTTGGTCTGTTGTTCATCGGGCGATCTGGAATCGGAAAGAGCGAGTGTGTCCTCGATCTCGTCGAACGCGGCCATCGTCTGGTCGCTGACGATGTCGTGCACATCACACGTCGTGGCGCCGGCATGCTCATGGCGCGAGCAGACGATCTCGCGCATCGCTACATGGAGATCCGGGGCGTTGGACTCGTTGACATCATGGCGCTGTTCGGTGTCCGGGCCGTCCGGCAACAGAAGCGGATCGAAGTCGTGGTCGAGTTGCAGGATTGGGACGTCGCCCGAGACGTAGACCGGACAGGGCTCGACGGGAATACGACTACCGTCCTCGGCGTGGAGTTGCCGATCGTGGTAATCCCGTTGAATCCGGGCAAGAACCTCACGGTCATTTGCGAGGTCGTTGCCATGAATCACCTGCTGCGCTACAGTGGCGTTGACTCCGCCAAGCAGTTCAATGACCGTCTCATCCGGCACATGGCCGAACAGGCCGAGTTGCGGGAGTACCTTGCGGAGGACTATGAGTGAGCCCCTCAAGGGCGTTGTCGTGGCCCATTCGACGCTCGCATCCGGGCTGGTGCTCGCTGTCAAAGAGATAACTGGCGATGATGGCGGACTGGTGCCCGTGAGCAACACGGGGGCGAGTCCAGATGGGCTGTGTGCGGCCATCGCAGAGGCAGTGGGATCCACTCCGGCGATCGTCTTCGTGGATATGCCGGGGAGCAGCTGTCTACACGCGGCCCTGCGTGAGTTTCGCTCTCGTGACGACGTCGCCGTGGTTGCCGGGGTGAACCTCCCCATGCTGCTGGACTTCGTGTTCCATCGCGCACTCACACCCAAGGAAGCTGCCGAACGCGCCATGTTGGCCGCTGAGCGCTCCATTCAATCGGTACGGGTGTGAGCATCGTTCTGACGCGGGTGGATGACCGGTTGATTCACGGACAGGTCGTCGTCGGCTGGGTCCAAGCGCTTGACGCGAAACGCCTCGTGTTGATCGATGACGACGTGCGGGCGAATCAGTGGGAACGAGACCTCTATGCGCTTGGAGTGCCGGCGGGATTGGAGCTGCATTTCGTCTCCGTTGCAGAAGCGACGCAGTTGATCCAGAGCTGGAGCGGTGACGCGAAGAAGACCATTCTGCTGCTCGGCAACGTCGAGACGACTGTCAGCCTCTGCAATAGTGTCGCCGGCATCGACCAGGTCAATGTGGGTGGCCTGCATGAGCGGGAGGGTCGGTCGCAGCGCTTGCCGTATCTCTACCTGACCGAGAGTGAGGCTCGGCAGCTCAAAGAGTTGCACGACCGCGGCATCCAGGTCACGGCGCAAGACGTGCCCACGGCAAAGGCGCTCCCTGTGGACGGGTGGACATGACCACGCAAATCGTCCTCCTGCTCCTGTGGGGCACGGTAGTCGGGCTCGATCTCGTGAGCGTGGGTCAGTCCATGTTCTCGCGTCCGCTGGTGGCGGCCACGGTAGCCGGCGTCGTGCTCGGCGATCCCATGGCGGGCGCGACGGTCGGAGCGATACTGGAACTGTTCGCCCTCGACGTGCTGCCGATCGGGGCGGTTCGCTACCCCGACTACGGTGTGGGGGCGGTGGCCGCTGCAGCCACAGCGGCCCATGCGCCTGGGGCTCTGGGGACTGGTATCGCCGTGTGCGTCGGGCTCGCCGTCGCGTACATCGGAGAGCGCGGCATGCGGCTCGTGCGGCTGGGCAATACGGCAGACGTGCGCCGGTTCCGCAATGCACTGGATGGCGGTGGGGTCCAAGCGGTGGTCGCGATCCACACCCGCGGGTTCTTCCGCGACGCATTGCGCTCGCTCGTGGTGACCGCGCTGGGCCTCGTGCTGGCGTTCGGCGTCTATCGGTGGTCACCGGTTACCTTGCAGGGAGCGGTGCTGGTCACCGTGGTGGTGACGGGGGCAGCGCTGGGCTCGGCAGCCGGTGGCGTGATGCATGCCGTCGGACACGGGGCGGGACTGCGGTGGTTCGGATTCGGTCTCGCGGGCGGGCTCCTTTGGGTCGTGCTGACATGACGCCGGGTCTCACACAGACCTGGATCCGCACGCTGGTCGTGCAGGCATCGTTCAATTACGACCGACTCGTGGGGGTCGGCACGGCTTTCGCCATCGAGCCTTTGCTTCGCCATCTTCCGGGCGGCGCGGACGGCAACCGGTTCAAGGGTGCGATGCAGAGGGCAACGCAGTTCTTCAATGCGCACCCGTACATGGTGGGCTTGGCTGTTGGGGCGGTCGCGAAAGCGGAGCATGAAGGGCTGCCCGATGGAGCAATTCGGCGCTTGCGGCACGCCCTGATCGGCCCGCTGGGCTCGATCGGCGACCGGTTGATCTGGGCCGGCGTGCTCCCCGCGTCGGCGGGCATCGGCTTGGTCGTCACGGCTGTCGTGTCTCCCGTGGCCGGAGTCCTGGTCTTCCTCGGCCTGTTCAACGGCGTGCACCTTGCTCTCCGCACGTGGGCGCTGAGGGAGGGATGGCGACTCGGCACGGGCGTGTCACAGGCGCTGACCGCGAGAGGAATCCAGCGCGGTCTCAGCTTGGTCGGACCCGTAGCGGCACTCTGCGTGGGACTCGCGTTACCAGTGGTTGGCAGCTGGCTCGCGCGGGGATTCACCTCGTGGACGCAGTTGAGCGTGGCGGCTGTTGCGCTGGTGGCGATCGTGTTTTCGCGGTGGATCGTGCCCACCTTCGGTGGCCTGCGGTTTGGGTTGGCTGCGGCAGCCATCGCCTTGGTGGTTGGATGGGCCGCATGAAGGTCGAACGGTCGACCGTGATCAGGAACCGATTGGGGCTGCATGCGAGGCCGGCAGCTGCGCTCGTAAAGGTGGCGGGGAAGTTCAGCTGCGAGATTTCGCTGGGGAAGGACGGCAATTGGGTCAATGGAAAAAGCATCATGGGCGTCATGACGCTCGCCGCGGAATTCGGGAGCACGGTCCTCGTCAGGACCGAAGGGGACGACGCCGAACAGGCGGCGGAGGCGCTGGTGCAGATCCTGAGCCGCGAGCTGGTCGAGCAATGACCGTGAAGCGGCTGCTCAACGGCGTGGGTGTGGCGCCCGGCATAGTGATCGGGCCGGCACGGGTGATCCGTTGGGAGCTCCCGGAGGTAAAGCGTAGCGTCATTCTCCCCGAGCAGGTCGAGAGTGAGATCGACAAGCTCCACGAAGCCTTGGCTGCCGTAAAGGAGCTGCTCGAGGATCTCAGGAACCGCACGCGGCAACGGGCAGGCGACGAGGAATCCAAGATCTTCGACGCACAGATCCTGATGCTCGAAGATCCTGAGTTTCTCGGTGAAGTTGAGACCCTCATCCGCACGAACCAATTGAGTGCGGCACGCGCGTTCGAATTCAAAACGCTTGAGATGCAGGCGCAGTGGCAGCAGTCCCATAGCCACCTGCTGCGCCAACGTGTTGCCGATCTCACCGGCATCCAGATTCGTGTGCTCAACCGCCTGCTCGACGAGTCGACGGCGGGCGAATTGACGGGTTCCCACAGCAGCTCGGCAATCGTACTCACCCATGAGCTCACTCCGGGACTCACCGTTCAGCTCGAGCGGGAACAGGTAGCAGGCCTCGCGAGTGTTGGCGGCGCCAAGACGGCTCACGCGGCGATCCTGGCGAGGAGTCTGGGCATCCCGTGTGTGATGGGACTGGTGGATGGGCTCGAGAAAATCCAGGATGGGACCACCGTCATCCTCGATGGAACGCATGGTGTCGTGCTCGTCGACCCGACGCCGGCGGAAATCAAGGAGGCGAAGCACAACGAGAGCTTGCGCGCGAACCTGCAAGTGCGCCTGGAGAAGGTCGTCGGGCAACCAGCCGAAACGGTAGACGGCGAGCGCATGACGCTGCGCGGCAATATCGATCTGCCTGAGGAGATCGAAGGCACCGTGGAGCATGGGGCTGAGGGGGTCGGCCTGCTCCGCACCGAGTTCTTGGTATTAGGACGCACCTCCATGCCGTCGGAAGACGAGCAGGCCCGGTTTTTCGAGTTCGTGGCGCGGCGGTTCGCCCCGCATCCGGTCGTGGTGCGCACGTATGATTTGGGTGGAGACAAGTTCCCGGCGGCGTTCCGCACCGATCCCGAGTCCAATCCGTTTCTGGGGTGGCGGGCGATTCGGGTGTGCTTGGATCACCCGGAGTTCTTCCGCACGCAGATTCGGGCCGCCCTGCGGGCCCGACTCGAAGGTGATGTCCGTCTCATGCTCCCGATGGTCACTCAGCTCGAGGAAGTCGACTGTACGCGAGATTTCGTAGCTGAGTCCGCACGGGCGCTCGAGCGCGAGGGTGTGCCTGCGGCTGCAACGCTGCCGGTCGGGGTGATGATCGAAACTCCGGCGGCTGCGATTCTGGCTGATCAACTCGCGCAAGAAAGCGACTTCCTCAGCGTCGGGACCAACGACCTCACCCAGTATACGCTTGCCGTGGATCGCGGAAACGCGCGACTGGCAGGCCGATTCTTGCCGCACCATCCGGCGGTGCTGCACTTGCTGGTCCGCGTGCGCCGCGCCGCGCAGTCGGCAGGGGTCGAGGCCAGCATCTGCGGAGAAATGGCGTCGGACCCACTGTCGGCATTCCTGTTGATTGGGCTGGGATTCCGCGTGCTCAGCGTGTCCCCGCCCACGCTCCCACTGATACGCTGGCTGGTGCGGCAGGTGGATGCGACCGTGGCCGCGGAGGCGGCCAGCGCTGCGCTTGCCGCATCGACGGCGGCTGATGCGGAGCGGGTGATCGAGGAAGCCATCGCACAGTACGTGGACCTGGAACTCCTTCGAGCCGGGCGGTTGCCCACCATTGCGGGCGCAGGTAGGTTGAAAAGCTTTGCCAGAGGATCTGCTTGATACGCGGGAGCGTTATGCCGTCAAATCGTCACATCATTTCGTCAGAATCGGTCACGGAGGGCCATCCCGACAAGATCGCCGATCAGGTTTCCGATGCGGTGCTCGATGCGGTGTTGGCCGATGACTCCGACGGACGTGTTGCGTGCGAGACGCTCGTCACCACCGGCATGGTCGTGCTTGCGGGTGAGGTGACGACGACGGCCCAACTGAACCTCCCGGAGATCGTTCGGGGAACCGTCGAGTCCATTGGCTATACCGATGCGTCCTTTGGGTTCGATGCGCGGACCTGTGCCGTGCTCGCAGCCATCGATCCACAATCGCCCGATATCGCCCAGGGCGTCGACACGGGAGGTGCGGGCGATCAGGGCATGATGTTCGGCTACGCGTGTGACGAGACGTCGGAGCTCATGCCGATGCCGATCATGTTGGCCCATGGGCTCACTCGTCGGCTTGCCGAGGTTCGTAAGTCTGGGCAGCTGGATTGGCTGCGTCCCGATGGAAAGAGCCAGGTGACCGTGGAGTATGCCGACGGTCGGCCAGTAGCTGTGCACGCTGTGGTGCTGTCGACCCAGCATTCGCCGAGCGTCCAGAACAAGACGATCGAAGAGGGTGTCCGCGAGCTGGTGATCAAGCACGTGCTGAGTGAGTATCCCCTGGACACGACCAACGTCAACTATCTGATCAATCCCACTGGACGCTTCGTCACGGGCGGACCGCAGGGCGATGCCGGCTTGACTGGACGCAAGATCATCGTCGACACGTACGGTGGTGCCGCGCGGCATGGCGGTGGCGCCTTCAGTGGCAAAGACCCCTCCAAGGTCGATCGTTCCGCGACCTACGCGGCCCGATGGGTTGCGAAGACGATCGTGGCCGCCGGACTCGCACGCCGCTGCGAAGTGCAAATTGCCTACGCTATCGGGGTTATCGATCCGGTGTCCATCATGGTTGACACGTTTGCGACAGGGACTGTGCCGGATGAAATCCTCGAAGCGGCCGTGCATGACGTGTTCGATCTCGGGCCACGTGCCATCATCGAATCTCTCAAGCTGTTGAACCCCATCTACCGTGCTACTGCTGCCTACGGACACTTCGGCCGTTCTCCTGAGCGGATCGAGTCGAGCGGGCGCTCAGTAGACTCGTTTACGTGGGAAGATCCTACCAAGGCTGCCGAGCTGCGCAATGCCGTGCACGCGGCAGTGTAGATCCATCACTCTTCAACCGAACGCGCTGGTATTCATCAGTATGACCTCAGTCAAATCTTCCGGTTCCAAGACCGACAGCACTTACCACGTTCGCGATCTCGCGATGGCCGACGAGGGCAAGCGGCGCAGCGAGTGGGCCGAGCAGTTCATGCCGGTGTTGCGACAGATCCGAGAGCGGTTTGCCAAAGAGCGACCGCTCGCTGGCAAACGATTGTCGGCGTGTCTGCACGTGACCACCGAAACGGCCAATCTCGCCATGACCCTGCAGGCCGGCGGTGCGGACGTGGCGCTATGCGCGTCAAACCCGCTCTCGACCCAGGACGATGTTGCGGCGCATCTCGTGCGCGATTACGGCATCAAGGTCTTCGCCGTCAAAGGCGAGGACAAAGACACCTACTACGACCACATCCGTGCTGCGCTGGCGCACAGCCCCGACATCACGATGGACGATGGGGCCGACCTCGTGAGCGCGATGCACATGATCGCGCTCAAGCGGCTGGACGACCTCGAGCCCGCGGTGCGCGGCTGGGTCGAGGCCATGAGTGCCCCGGAACGCAAGGCGTTTCTCGACGGCGTGATCGGATCCACGGAAGAGACCACGACCGGTGTTATCCGACTCCGCGCGATGGCCGAAGAGGGTGTGCTGCAGTTTCCCGTGATTGCGGTCAACGATTCTCAGACCAAGCACCTGTTCGACAACCGATATGGCACCGGGCAGTCCACCATCGACGGCATTCTCCGTGCGACCAACATCCTGCTTGCCGGCTCGACGTTCGTGGTCGGCGGGTACGGCTGGTGTGGACGCGGAGTCGCCATGCGAGCCAAGGGTGCGGGCGCCGACGTCATCGTCACCGAGGTCGATCCGCTGCGGGCTCTCGAAGCACGCATGGACGGCTTTCGCGTCATGCCCATGATGGAGGCCGCAGAGATCGGCGACGTGTTCGTCACGCTGACCGGGAACACCGAGGTGGTCCGAGTCGAGCACATGCGCCGCATGAAGGACGGGGCGATCATCGCGAACTCGGGTCACTTCAATGTCGAGCTCGAGCTGGATCATCTCGCGAAGGTGGCCGAAGGGCCGAGGAAAGTGCGGGAGTTCGTGGACGAGTGGCGGTTGAAGGGGAAGCGTCTCTATGTGTTGGGTGAAGGACGGTTGATCAATCTCGCAGCGGCCGAGGGGCACCCGGCGAGCGTGATGGACATGTCGTTCGCCAACCAGGCACTGGCGTCGGAGCATCTCGTGAAGCACGGTACCATTTTGACCAAGGCCGTCCACCGCCTGCCGGCCGAGATCGACGCGACCGTCGCGAAACTCAAACTGGCGGCCTTGGGTGTCGCGATCGATGATCTGACCGACGTGCAGCAGAAATACCTCTCGTCGTGGGATGCGGGAACGTAGACTGGTATGATCGAAGTTAAGGTTGCCCACCTTGGACTCGACCGGTCGACGAACACCCCGGTCGTGATCCTGCAGGAGAAGGAAGGGGAACGAGTGCTGCCGATCTGGATCGGGCCCGCCGAGGCGAGCGCGATCGCCATGGAGTTGGCTGGAGTCAAGTTCTCGCGTCCGCTGACGCACGACTTGGTGAAGCAGATCGTCGTGGGGCTTGGCGCCGATCTCAAACAGGTATTGATCAGCCAGGTGAAGGAAAACACCTACTATGCGGAGCTGCACCTCTACCGTGACGACGAGGTCGTACATATCGATGCGCGACCCTCGGACTCGATTGCTGTCGCGCTGCGGCTCAAGGCTCCGATCTATACCCACGAGGCTCTGCTGGAGCTGACGTCGATCGATACCGTCGAGCCCATCTCTCCGGACTCGGAAGGCATGGATGCCGAGTCGCTCAAGTCCTATCTGGAAAAGCTGGATCCTGAAGACTTCGGAAAGTTCACTCCGTAGGGTTCTGCTCGCGGGTGTCTTGGCCCTGAGCGTGTCGGCGGCGGCCGAGGCTCAGGGCTTTGTCGTGACCGGCTCGGTACGCCGCGTATCGGGCGCGGATACGATGGCCCTGCGGAACCGGTGGGTGCTGTTTCACTCTTTCACCACCCTGGAAGGGGGGACACCACTCGATTCCGCGCGGAGCGATCGGCGCGGGCGGTACACGTTCCGCGTCGCTGAACGTGACAGCCTCGCCGCCTACTTCGTAAGCGTCGAGCATCAGGGGATTGGGTACTTCGCCGAGCCTGTACCTCCTGACGCGGGTGCGTTTGACACCCTGCCGACGCTGTTCGTGTACGACACGTCGTCGACTAGTCCGCCCATTGAGCTTGCCGAGCGACACGTCCTGGTTCGACAGGCCGAACCTGATGGATCCCGCCGTGTGGTCGATCTGTTCGTGCTAGCGAATCGTGGATCCGAAACCCGGATCGCCGGGAGCGACTCGGCGCCGGTATGGTCGGCGCAGCTTCCGCGCGAGGCGCTGGAGTTCGAGATCGGACTGACTGACTTGAACGAAGAGGCGATCCTGCGGCTTGGCGACACGCTGGCGGTATTCTCTGCAATTCAACCCGGGGAGCGGCAACTGCTGTCGGGATACCTGCTGCCGCGGGGCGCCCGCGAGCTGGTGGTGCCCATCGACCAACCCATCAATCGACTCGCGGTGCTGCTCGAAGAAGGTGCGGCGACAGTCGAGAGCGGCGATCTTGCTGCTACCGGTCTCGTCGATCTGGGAGGAACGCCGGTCCGTCGCTTCGAGGCGCAGGACCTCCAGGCGGGAGCTGCGGTGACCATTCAGTTCCCGCGTTCCTTCGCACCTACCACCGCGGTGCTGTGGTTCGTTGTGCCGCTCATAGCGTTGGGATTCATGGTGGTGTTCTACCGGTGGCGTCAGCGACAGCCGGCACCGGAGCGTGCGGCTGACGACGATCCGGCGTCATTGGCGGCAGAGATTGCGGCACTCGATGCGGCGCACGCGAATGCACAGACCGTCGCGTACCGCAAACGGCGAGCCGAGCTCAAGTCGCGGCTCCAGCGCGCGCTCGATTCGACGGACTAGACGCGAACGGTGCCCCGCGTTATCAGTTATCGGTCATCGTTCGCATAGCTGACGGCTGCAGTGGCCGACAGCCCAACACGAACGCGTTGTGCGGAAGCCGGTGTGAGACCGGCGCGGCCCCGCCACTGTGACGGGCGCAATCGGTCGGCTCGGATGCCACTGGGAAACCGGGAAGGCGAGCTGACTGCCCGAAGCCAGGAGACGCCTCGCGTTCACTCCACCAAGACGTCCCTCGCGGGGGGGAAGGTGGCAACGCCAGACAGAGCAATTCTGAACGCGTCCGCCTGCCGCTCCTCGCGTTTCTGCGAGGAGCCCAGTGGGCGTGATCCGCGCAACTAGCACCGTACCGGTATTCGCGGCGCTGGTCGTGGCCTGTGGTGGCAGTGACGCGCCCCACGTGCTCGTAGACCACGCCGGACAGCCGGTCGCGCTGCAGCAAGGGGCGGAGCGCATTGTCTCGCTTTCCCCGTCGGTCACCGAGCTTCTGTTCACCATTGGCGCCGGTGAGCGGGTCGTAGGCCGGACGCGGTGGTGCTCCGATCCGGTGGCGGCCCTCGCCGTGCCCAGTGTAGGCGACGGGCTCGATCCCAATATCGAACTGATTGTGGCACAACGACCTGATCTGGTGGTGTTCTACCACTCGGCCGCCAACGCGTCGGCCATTGATCAGCTGCGTGCCCTCGGCATTGCCACGGCGAGTGTCCGACTCGACCGACTGGAGGACCTCGAGCCGGCTGCGATGCTTTTAGCGTCGCTCGTCGGCGACTCGAGCCTGGCCGGACCCCACCTCGAGGGTCTCGCAACGGAACTCGCTGAACTTCCCACGACCGATACCCGGCCGCGACCGCGCGTCCTCATCCTCGCGTGGGATGCGCCGCCGATCGTGATCGGTGGGGGGAGCTTCCTCAGCGAGTTGGTCGCCTTGGCGGGCGGTGAGAACGTCTTCGCAGATCTCGCGCAACCGTCGGCCGCGGTGAGCATCGAGGCCATCGTTGCACGTCGCCCCGATCTGGTACTGCTTGTGGACGACGCGGAACCGCTGTTTGCTGCACGGTCCGAATGGCGGGTGGTGGCAGCCGTGCGGGATCGCCGGTTCGTTGTGGTGAGTGGGACGCAGTTCAGTTGGCCGTCGTTTCGGTCCGCTGCGGCCGTGAGACAGTTGCGGACCGCGTTGCAGGGGACACGGTGACCCGCTGGATCCTCCTCATCCTGGCGTGTGCGGTCGTCGTCGCTCTTGGAGTAGCGGTGGGCCCAGCGGCACTCACGCCGACCGATGTGTGGGACGCGCTGTGGGGCGTGGGTGATGAGGCCACCGTTGCCATTGTTCGGGAGTTACGGGTGCCGCGTGTGGTGCTTGCCTTTCTCGTCGGTGGATGCTTGGCAGCCACGGGTGCGGCGCTCCAAGCGCTCGTCCGCAATCCGCTTGCCGACCCGTACCTCCTGGGTCTCTCGGGAGGCGCAGGGTTGGGAGCAGTCGCGGCAATTGCGTTGGGGATCGGAGGTGTGTGGAGTGTACCGCTGGCCGCGCTTGCCGGCGCACTGCTCGCGATTGCACTCGTCTATCGTGTGGCGCTCGTTGCCGGGGCAGTACTCGATACCAGGGTTCTCTTGCTCGGTGGTGTGGTGGTGGGCGCGTTTGCCGCATCGATCATGGGTGCCATCATGGCGTTATCCCCGGCTCCCGAGGTTCGCAACGCGCTCATGTGGCTTCTCGGAAGCTTCGAACGCTCGTCTTGGCGATCGGTGGCCATCTTTGCCACCTATGCCGTACTCCCGCTTGGCGTGCTCTTCGCGTATGCCCGTGACCTCGATCTGCTGTCGTTGGGTGAGGAACCGGCGCACTACCTTGGATCGAACGTCGAGCGGTCCAAGCGGGTTCTCTACCTGACGGCTTC
>JAOTWK010000407.1 GCA_029862935.1 Gemmatimonadota bacterium
TGCATCGGTCTGCCCACCCGAGATCTTCACCGGGATGGGCTGACCGGCGCCGTAGTGATCGTTGTCGTCGAGCATGCCATCCACGACCGCTCCGCTCACGTTCGCCTCGCAGACAATCGCATCGAACGCGAGGCGCCCGGTACCGAGCAGCATGGGGCTCCCAAAGTGGCTCGCGAAGGCGCCGGTTCCACCTTCGACGGCCGTCAGGCCGATCCCGAACCCGTTGGCTTCGAGTGTGAGCAGCCCCGCCGGACTCAGGGGCCACGGCACCTGCGCCTGACCATTCGACTCGGTCACCACCGAGATGGTGCTCGGCACGAGCGGATCGCCCTCGAGCACGGTGAAGTTCACCGTCGCGCCCTCCACTGGCAGCGGAGCCCGAGTCTCGCCGGCCGCCGCCGGGTCATCCCACACCTGCACGGTAGGATAGACCACGTCGCCGACTTCACCAATCGCCGGGTTGATCCAAAGGAGCTTCTCCATTTGCGCCGGCAGCGCCCAGGCAAACTTGAGCACCTCGGGCGGGAACGCCTGTTGTTGCAGCGCCGCGCTCGGGAGCGCGGCCGACACGTTGGCCGTGCAGCTGGTGCCCGCAAGTTGGATCTCATCGAACCCGGCTACTCCGGACCCCGTCTCGCAGGAGAGGGTCGTGGATCCGCCAAATCCCTTGTGCGTTGCGGTGAGTGGCGGGGGGCTGAACCACGGCCCGACTGCATACTCCATCTTCCGCCAGGCGGCGCGGGCGTGGTTGAAAGCCCGCTCGCCGATAGACGCGGTCGCACCGGCGAAGAGATCGAAGTTGGCACAGTCGAGGAACCCCGAAGCGGCGGTGGGCAACGACTGAACATTCCCGTCCGGGAACTGGACATGGAGCTGCGGTAGCTCCTCCTGTCCCGGGAGCAAACCGTCCGTATCCAGACAGGCCGCCGCGATTCCCTCCTTGAGGAGTCCGGTGAACTCCGTCTCTCCGTTCACCGCAATGCGGAGGCACCCAGGGTATTGCGGGAGATCGATGTCCAGATAGTCCACGCGACCCTCGGTGAGCGGACACTCGACCAGCTCGACCACGAACAGGTAGGTGTTCACCAGCGACTGGGCCTCCACCTGCAATCCGCAGAGGGCGTCGTCGCACACGAGGGTGCCGCCGTTGGGTCCGAGGAAGCCCTCGGTGCAGTCGATGACCGTGCTGCCGTCGAGTCCGCACAGCGCGCCCTTCTCGATCCGGAACTTGATGGGGATGCTGCTCCCGTTGTTGAACTCGTAGACCGGCAGCTGCTCGGGGTTCCGCGGAACCTCCGCGCCTCCAGAAACCGGGCGCACGTCACGATACCCGAGCAGATTGCCAAGAACCTTCACACAAATGCGGTAGTCATTCCCCACCGTGAGGTTGTCCTCGCCCGTTTGCCAGCCGGCTTGGTACTTCTCGCCCACCGGATCGACGCTGATGGCACTGAACGGGAACGTGCGCAGCAACGTGCCGGACTCGCAGCCGGGCGCACCGGTGGGGTCGACCGGCACATGCGGTCCGAGATCGCGAATCTCGACCACCGGCTGGCTGAACGGGTTGAACTCCCCGTTGAAATTCACCGGAGTCGGCACCAGTGGCGTCAGGAAGAAGAAATGGGGATTCGACGGAAACCCACTGTGGGTATGCACCGCATCGGACACCGCGAAGTTGGATCCATCGGGGTCCGGTGGCAGTGTGTCGGTGCAGCCGGCAACAAACGCAATGGCCACCGTGAACAGTGCTGCGCGCTTCATGTCTTGCCCCCTCAGGAATCGGTACGCGTAAACCCAAATGCCGAAGGCACGCCGGTGCTCACCGCTTCGGTGGGCCGAAGCCGGATCTCGGCGATTCCGTGGCTCGCAATCAACTGTGGTCACCAGACCTAGGCCCGTCTGGCTGTTGGGTGATCAGCATGTGACCGCAAGCGGTGCACCGCCATGGCCGGCGTTTCGCGGCAACAGCCAACGCTCTATCTGACAGAGAGTTAGCGCCAACCAGCAGCGAAAAAATCGGGACTGCACATGTGGCTCCGCCGCGACATTCCATGGAGCAAAGACGCAGACCCACGTCAGCCGCCGCCCACCACCTCGCTGAAGCGGGGGTGGTTGCGGATGGACCGCCACCACCAGGTCCCCGCGGCCTCTCTGAAGTCGTGCTCGGGATTCGCCGCCCCAACCCGCTTGAGCAGGTCGATCGACTCGTCTTGATCGCCGATGAGCGTCCGTAGATACGCTTCGAGCGAGAGCAGCTCGAGCTCCGGATCGAAGTCCGGCCGAAGCCGCTGGCGGGTCGCCAGGAACAGACTCCGCGCGCTGTCGGCCAGCCCGGCCCGACCGACAATGCCGGCCACCAGATAGTCGGCCTGTGTGCGCAGAAACGTGTCTCTGACCAGTGAGTCGAGTTGTGCGCGGAGCCGCCAGGCTTCGGCAGGGCTCGCTTCGACGGCCGGGGTCGCCATCAGCCAGAGCCGGCAGCTCACGAATCTCCAGTCACGCTCGAACCGCCGTGATCCCTCATCGCACCACCGGCGCGCCTGCCCGAAGTTCTCGAGATCGAGCGAGCCCCAGAACATACGGTTCAAGAGATCGCTGGCGTTCTCGAGATAGACGTCTTCCTCGTAGCCCCGCTGTGCCGCGAGCAGGGATGCCGGGACGTCCTCCAAGTCAAAGAACAGGTAGCTCAGCGTAACGCGTGCCTGTGCCAGCGTCGGATCGGCCTGAACGGCAGCCTCGAGATCCGCTCTGGCCGACTGGAGCAGCCGGCCCTGCGCGTCAGGATCGGTCGACAGCCTGAGTTTCCACTGTCGGTACCGAACGGTCCCCCGCAACTCGAGGGCCCGAGCGTCTCCCGACGCCAGCCTGAGCGCATCGGCGGCGTGTCGCGATGCGGTCTCGAGCCAGGGTTGCTCGGCCGGACCCTTCTCCAGCTGCACTGCCCGCTCGTAGGCCACCCAACCTCTCTCGATCTTGGGATCGAGCCACTGCGGGTCGGCAGCTTCGGCAAGTGCCAGCAGCGAGTCCGCCTCTTCGAGGGCCGTGGCGGCGGCGCCGAATTCGCGCTGATCCGCACGATCATCTGCGCTTTTCTTCAGGCGCAAGGCTCGCTGCATCAATCCCCACGCCTCCACGCTGATCGTTGCGCTGCGTGCCTCGCGCGCCCGCACCTCTTCACCGAGGCGCCGCCGCAGGAAGCGAGAGACCGTCTCCACCACCGAGTCGCGGGCGGCGAGGAGGCTGCCTGCTGGGAGCTGGAAGCTTGCGCGGTCGATGTCGGCTCCGCTCTCGCCCTCGATGAGACGAGCAGTCACGCGGACCTCTCCACCGACCCGCTCCACGGTTCCGGCCACCACGCTCCCCGCTTCGAGCACCCGCGCGATACTATCTCGCGGGGTCCGCGGATCGCGGAACGGAGCCACACCGTTGCGCGAAATCACTTGGAGCGCGCGCACTGTCTGCAGCCGCTCGATCAATCCATCGGTGATCCCGTCGGCGACGTACGACAGCTCGCCGCCCGGCGTCAGATCTTCGAAGTACAGCACTGCGATACGCTTGGGGTCGAGCCCTCCCTCAATCGTCGCGGGCCGCGCCGCCCCGCCGGCAATGAAGACCTGCCAAATCGCGATCCCCACCGCCACCGCTCCGAACGCCGACAGCGTCGGTACGAGCGCCCGCCGCCACGGGGATCGCGGAGCCAGCATGATGGTCGACTGACGCTGCCGGGCTTGGGTGCTCCGCAGCTTGAGCACACCGCCGGTCTCGACCGTCTTCAGCGCGTCGATCATCTCCTGCGCCGTGCGGAACCGGTCGGCCGGGCTCTTCGCCATGGAGCAGCAG
>JAOTWK010000408.1 GCA_029862935.1 Gemmatimonadota bacterium
TACCTCCGTGCGAGCCGACTCGTCGACGCTCGGCGGCAGTTCGAGCGCGCCCTCGACCGCGTACCGCAGACGGTCGATGCGCTCCAAGGGCTCGCGCTGATCGCCACGCGACGAGGGAACGGATCGGAGGCACGGCGGCTGTTCACCGAGGTGCTCACCCTCGTGCCCGATCATGGCGAAGCGCGCAAGCAGCTCGATCGTCTGGGTACACCACCCGCTTGGCCACCGCTCGTGGTACCGGACTCACTGATGCTGACTTCGCGCACGCGAGGCGACGGGTTCCAGGTGTGGTACCGTGGCCGGTGGCGTCCGCTCTACATCAAGGGCGTGAACCTCGGCGCCGCGTTGCCGGGGAAGTTCCCTAGCGAGTTTCCAGACTCGCTCACGTACGCGGGCTGGATCGCCGAGATCGCCGAGATGGGAGCCAACACGATCCGGGTCTACACCATCCACCCACCGCACTTCTACCAGGCGCTGGCGGAGTACAACGGCACGCATCCGAACACACCGCTATGGCTGGTGCACGGCGTGTGGACGGAGCTGCCACCCGAGCACGACTTCGACGATCCGGAGTGGAACGAGCAGTTCTCGGGCGAGATGCAGCACGTGGTGGATCTCGTGCACGGTCGAGCGGACATCGTCGCGCGAGCCGGGCACGCCTCCGGATTCTACACGGCCGACGTGTCGCGCTGGACGCTGGCCTATATCCTGGGCAGGGAATGGGAGCCGTTTGCGGTCGACTCGTTCAATCTGACACATCCGGACCGCACGTCGTGGCACGGCACGTATCTCAGCGTCGAGGACGCGATGGCCATGGACGTGTGGCTCGCGCAGGCCTCGGAGCGCATCATCGCCTACGAGACCGAGACGTATCGGCACCAGCGGCCGGTGGCGTACACGAACTGGCCTACGCTCGATCCGTTGACCCACCCCACGGAGACGACCGTCGCCGAGGAGCTCGCGATCCGCAAGGCACTCGGCGGTGACACGGCCTTCATCCCGAAGGAGTACGACAACGATCTCGTCGCCATCGATCCAAGTCTCCTGCGAGCCACCGACGCGTTCCGCGCGGGCGTGTTCGCGTCCTATCACGCCTATCCCTACTACCCCGACTTCATCGTGGTGGGTGACGGATACGCCCGGTACCTCAGACGACTGAAGCAGCACCACCGGGACATGCCGGTCGTGATCGCCGAGTACGGCGTCCCTGCGAGCTTGGGCTTGGCCCACCTCTCTGAGACCGGTTGGCACCACGGCGGCCATAGCGAGGCAGAGAAAGCACGCATCGACGCAGAGGCGACTGCTCTGATCCACGAGGTGGGCATGGCGGGTGGCATGCTCTTCGCGTGGATCGACGAGTGGTTCAAGCAGAACTGGGTGGTGATCGATCTGGAGCTGCCGCGCGACCGCGCCCGCTTCTGGCTGAGCCGCCTGAATGCAGAGCAGCACTACGGCGTGATCGCCATCGAGCCCGAACCGCGGCTGAACGGACCGACGCTCGCCGATCGACTTCCCGGGTGGCAGAACGTCCCGGGCCTGTACGGCGAGGCGGTTCGCGCTCTCGCCGACGAGGCATATCTCCACCTCCTCTTCCAGGCTGGTGGCCGCGGGCTCCCCGATACCCTGCTCGTGGGACTGGACATAGTCGACCGGAAAGCCGGGTCCACCCGCTGGCCCGGAGAGACCGACGTGCGCTTGCCCATCGGGGTGGAGTTCACCATCGTGGCGACACCGAACGAGGTACGGGTGCTTGCCGACCCGAACGCCAACCCGTTCCGGATCGAGCGAGTGCCTGTGCTCAACGAACCGGTGGCCGTACCGCCGATCACGAGCCCGCCGCCGGGAATGTTCGTGGGACCGTATTTGCAGCACTACAACCTGCCGCTCCGGAGCCGGCGCCGTGGCGATGCGCGCTACGACTCGCTGCGGGTCGTCATCAACCGGCGTCGGTTCGCACGCGACGGAACCGAATACGCGGCCGTGGGCTACGACCGGAGTGTCTTACCGGCAGGGGCGGCGCCCGACGGCTTCTGGGAGGTAGATTCCGCATCGGGGATCATGGAGATCCGGATTCCATGGACACTCATCAACGTGGCCGATCCAAGCAGCCTACAGGTGCTCTCAAGCACCGCGGATACCGCCGACGGGTTCGTCCCGCGACCGATCGAGTCGATCGGGGTGATCGCCGCCGCCCGCTTCTCCGACGGAGCTTGGCAGCAGTGGCCCGTTGGACGTGCGCCGGTGGCCCGGTTCCGGTGGGAACCGTGGGAGGTGCCGCGTTGGCGGGCGCGACGCCGGCCCGTGTTCGATGCGATGCGGCGAGCGTTTTCCCGACTCGACCAGCGCCTGGTGGAGCGATGAGACGGCTCCGGCTCGCCTGCGTGGTCGCCGCTCTGCTGACCGCGGTCCCGGCACCCGGATGGGCACAGCACCCTGCCGACGTGGCCTGGAACAGCGGTGACATCGATACGGCCCGACAACTCTACGCACAGCGGCTCGCCGCCGATTCCACCGATGCGTTGGCGCTCCACCGGATGGCGCTGATGCTGGCGTGGGACGGTGACTACGATGCCGGCCTCACCCTGTTCGACCGCCTCCTTGCACTCAATCCGCAACACCACGAAGCCCAGATCGACCGCGCCAGGGTCCTGGCCTGGGCAGGACGGCTCGACGAGTCCGTTGCCTCCTACGAGGCCATGCTGCGCCGATCGCCGGGGGACCGCCCGGCGCGGCTCGGGCTCGCGCAGACGACGGCCTGGCTCGACGACCTCGATTCGGCCCGCGCCATCTATGCGGACTTCATCGCCGCGAACGCCGCAGACATCGAAGCTCTCCAGGGGATGGCTCGCATCACCGCCTGGCAGGGTGATCTCCTCGGGGCCGAGGAACGATGGCGCGCGGTGGACGCCATGGCAGAGGGGGATCCGACCACGCTGATCGGGCTGTCGCAGACGCTTCGCTGGCAGGGACGTCCGGCTGCGGCGCTCGAAACACTGCAGCGCATTCCGCCCGACCGACGTGGGTCGCGCGACTATGCCGAGGAGCGCCGCTGGATCAGTGCGGCGATCGGCCCCTGGGTGCGCCCCGCGTTCACGTACGAGGCCGACTCGGACGATCAACGCATCGCGACCGTGGTCCTCCGGGGTACCTATCCCGTCGTGCCCCGATTTCAGATGGGGTTTGACAGCTACTACCGGCACGCCGCCTGGAACGAACAGTTCGTCCCGGACCGTCAGGCTTGGGGACTCGTGGCCACGGGGCGGTATCTCGCCGAACCGGGATGGACCGTCGGGCTGGGCGTCGGCGCCTCAGGATCGAACGGTGCGGCCGCCGCAACGGAACCGGCGCTCCACGCCAGCCTCACGAGCCCCACTCGGAACCGCGTCGGCGGCTCTCTCACGTTCACGCATTCGGCCTTTGACGCCACGGCGCTCATGATCGACAGCGGTGTGACGTACACCGAAGGCGGGCTGAGCCTGCGCGCGGAACCGGCGCGTCTGTGGCTGGTGGAGAGCGGATTCTCCTACGCCGACTTCCGCGGGAGCGAGGCCAATCGGAGACTCGCGGGGTACGTCGCCGGCACAAGGCGCCTCACCCCATCCTGGATCGCGGCAGCGCGGGTCCGCGGCTTTGGTTTCGAGAAGGATCTCCAGGACGGATACTTCGATCCCAGTTCGTACCTGCACGCCGAGGCGATCGCCCGCTGGCGGCCGCTGCGCGGACCGTTGCACGTCACGGGCGAGGCGGCGCCGGGACTCGAGCAGATCACATCGACGTGGGATCCGCACGCCACGATCCGTCTCTCGTTGCAGACGGCGTACGACCTCTCCCC
>JAOTWK010000033.1 GCA_029862935.1 Gemmatimonadota bacterium
GGAACGAAGACCCCGTGAGGCGCCCCCTTCATCATCCGTTCGCCTCGTCGCCGAACCCCGTCGTGAACCCCTCGATCCCGTCACCGGTCTTGTCTTTGTCGGAGTCCTTGGTCGAACCCTTCTTCTTCTTCGAAGTGCCGCCCAAGGTCTTGAGCTTCAACTCGAAGTCGTCTGGATTCGACGCGGCCGCCTTGGCGGTATCGTAGGAGACGACTTCCTCCTGGACGAGTTCCATCAGATGCTGATCGAAGGTCTGCATCCCATATTGATCGCGTCCTTCCGCGATCAGATCCCGAATCTCACCGACGCGGCTCCGGTCTTGAATCAAATCCCCGATTGTCGAGGTACAGAGCATGATCTCGAGCGCGGCGCACCGACCCTTGCCGTCGGCCCGGGGGAGCAGCCGCTGCGATACCACGGCCCGCAACGAATCGGCGAGACGGATGCGCGTGACCTCCTGTTCCTCTGGCGGGAACATCGCCACAATGCGCGACACGGTGGTGGTTGCGTCCGGGGTGTGAAGCGTGGAGATGACGAGATGCCCGGTCTCCGCAGCCTTCATCGCCGTTTCCACCGTTTCAGGGTCCCGCATCTCTCCAATCTGGATCACGTCGGGGTCCTGCCGCAGCGACGCCCGCAATCCGTCGCGAAAGCTCGCGGTATCTGACCCAACCTCGCGCTGAGTGACAGAACTCTTGATGTCCCGATGCAGAAACTCGATCGGGTTCTCCAGTGTCACGATGTGCTTGTTCTGACTCTGATTGATGTGATTGACCAGTGCGGCCATGGTCGAGCTCTTGCCGCTGCCCGTCACCCCGGTCACGAGCACCAAACCACGCTCTCCTTCGGCGATCTTCCCCAAGACCAAGGGCAGCCCAAGCTTCTCGAAGGTCGGTACTTCGAACGGAATGACGCGCATGACGATCATGAACGACGATCGCTGCCGCAATACGTTCACACGGAACCGCCCGATACCGGGTGCGCCCCAGGAGCAATCGTAGTCCCTAATGTTGTCGATACGCTTTCGATCTTCTTCGATCGGTATCAGCTTGAGCGCGATTGCCTTGGTTTGGTCGGGGGTCAGCCGCTGCTTGGTCAGCGGAACGAGCTTCCCGTCAACGCGGGCGCGAAACACATCGCCGGCCTTGATATGCAGGTCCGATGCGCCGCGCTCCACAGCCGCTTTGATGATGGTTTCCATCCGTCAGTACCCTGCCTGTCGATCCACCACGTTCCGGAGCTTCCGTCCGGTCCGGTATCTACCAACGTTCTCAACGATAAGCGAAGTCTCGCGCTCCCAGAAGCGGTCGCTCACGCAGCTGACGTGCGGGCTCACCAGTACCCTCGGATGGCTCCAGAACGGATGGTCGGGCGGGAGCGGTTCGACCGCAAACACGTCCAGCACGCATCCGCCCAGGCGGCCATCATCGAGCGCATGAAGCAGCGCCCCTTCGTCCACCAACGCGCCTCTGGACACATTGATGATACACGCACCCTCGGGCAGCACGTCAAAGACGCGGCGGTCGAGCAACTTGACGGTGCTGGCCGTGTGTGGCGCGGCGAGCACTAAGATATCACTGGTGCGGGCCAACATGAGCACATCGTCGGGCCCTCCCCAACGTAGACTTCGGCCCCCCGTGCGGCCTTCGCCGCCGCTTCAGAGCCCACTGCCCCGTCACCGTCACTGGCGGCGGGAACCGTAACCACCTCGACGCTCCAGCCACGGCCGAACGCCTGCCGAATGGCCGTCACCGTTGCATCCGGCACGTCCCACACCGGCCGCGGCGAGGCAAGATCGACGACGGCGCGCCTCACTCCTCGAAGGACTTGATTGCGCGGGATGCCCGGAGCAAGCCGAGCCTGGCCTTGTCGTGGTATCGTTGCGGGCCAGTCATCGCAACGTGGAGCAGCATGTGTCCTTCCTGTTCTTCCGAGCGAATCTCCTCGACCTGCAGACCCGCGTCTCGGATGATACGCTCGATCTCGGCGATCTTGGTGGGGGCTGCTTCGACCTCCAAAGCCACATGGCTCACACCCGAGTACCGATGGAGGTAGCGCTCCAATGCACCGAGCACACCCAGCACGATCACCACCAGGAGCGTGGCACCGACCGCTTCGATGAGGGCTCCGGCCCCGACCGCCACACCGATGGCGGCGACGAGCCAGATGGTCGCCGCACTGGTGAGACCGCTCACGCGTCCCCGGCTGTGGAGAATCGTCCCCGCACCGATGAAGCCCACCCCGGTTACGATCTGG
Source organism: Gemmatimonadota bacterium (assembly GCA_029862935.1). Next base: position 2,257 of record JAOTWK010000033.1, read on the forward strand.
GCGGCGATCCGCGCCGGATCACCGACGCCTCCCGCAACGGAGATCGAGAGCCGTGTGAACAGCGCCGCACCGAGACAGATGAGGATGTTGGTGCGCAAGCCGGCCGCCTTGCCGCGGAACTCGCGCTCGAAACCCACCGCTCCACCGAGCACTACCGCAATGACGAGGTAGCCGAGCAGATCGAGCTGGAGGATCTGGACAATCTCGTCCCATCGCTCGATCAGCATCGCGTCCGCGCCGTTCCCTTTGCGGCGAGGAAGCCCATGCGCTGCCGCACTTCGCGCATCGTCTCTCGTGCAACGTGCTGCGCACGCTGCGCGCCATCTTCGAGGATCTCGTGCACCTGACTGGGGTTCGAACGCAGTTCGCGCGCGCGCTCCCGCATCGGCGCGAACTCCTCCGCGACATGGTTCGCCAACACCCGCTTGCAGTCGAGGCACCCCCACCCAGCAGACCGACACTGCCGCGCTACCTCCTGCACGGTATCGGCCGGAGAGAACTGACCGTGGAGGCTGTAGATGTTGCACACCTCGGGGTTGCCTGGATCCGTCTTCTTGACCCGCGCAGGATCAGTTACCGCGGGTCGCAGGTGCTGCCAAATCTCATCCGGCTCTTCCAACAGACCGATGGTGTTCCCGAGGCTCTTGGACATCTTGGCCTGACCGTCTAACCCGACGATGCGCCCGGTCTCGGTAAGACGCGCCTCCGGTTCGGCAAAGAAGCTTCTTCCAAAACGTACGTTCCACTTGCGGGCGATCTCCCGCATCAACTCGATGTGCTGGACCTGGTCTTCACCCACGGGGACGCTGTCGGCCTTGTAGAGCAACACATCGGCGGCCTGCAGCACGGGGTAGCAGAGCAGTCCAGCCAGCACGCTTACCTGGCGCTGCGACTTATCCTTAAATTGGGTCATCCGTTCGAGTTCCCCGAGCGGAGTGACCGTTATGAAGACCCATGCGAGTTCGGTGTGCTCGGGGACGTGCGACTGTACAAACAGGACACAGCGACCGGGATCGATCCCAGCGGCGAGCAAGCTCACCGCCATATCGAATGTCCGCGCATCGAGCGAGTCACGGTCGTACTCTTGGGTGATCGCGTGGTAGTCGACGATACAGAAGAAGCACTCGTGCTCTTGCTGCAGCGCCACCCAGTTCCGCACGGCGCCGAGGTAGTTGCCAATGTGGAGTTCGCCCGACGGTTGTATGCCAGAAAAGACGCGCATTGGCGGAAGCTACGAGACGCCTAGAAGGACCGCAAGGTGACACAGCATAGAGACTTAGTGCGTGTCGCGCAGGAAGCTGCGATGCGTGCAGCCAGCCACATCCGCGCACTCGATCGGCCCGACCGGGCGGCATGGCAGCTTAAAGGAAGGCGTGACTTCGTCACCGAGGTCGACCTCGCTTGCGAAGAGATCATCCGAGAGATCCTGGTCCGCGAAACACCGGACGCCGTCATTGTGGGAGAGGAGACGAGCCCCGACGCCGAGGAAGCGACGCTCACATGGGTGGTCGACCCTCTCGACGGTACGATCAACTTCCTGCACCGGTATCCGGCCGTGGGCGTGAGCGTTGCCGCCGTCGCAGATGGCGAGCTCGTGGCCGGTGTGGTGGTCGACGTGTTTCGCGACGGCGTCTACGTTGCCAGTCGCGGTGACGGTGCGTCGTGCGAGGGGCAACGGCTGCAGGTCTCCGACGTCGCTGAGCCTTCACAGGCGCTCATAGGGACTGGATTTCCGTTCAAGGTCCCCGAGCTCCTGCCACCCTACTTGCGTCAGTTCACGGAGATCCTGCAGCGCACCAGCGGCATCCGGCGCGCAGGCGCGGCATCGCTGGACTTCGTGGACCTCGCCCTCGGCCGGGTGGACGGGTTCTGGGAGCTCTATCTGGCTCCATGGGATGTCGCGGCGGGTGCCCTCATCGTGCGGGAAGCAGGGGGGTTCGTCTCGGGACTCGATGGAGACGAGCGGCCGCTGCGTCACGGTGGGTACGTGGCGGGCAATCCGAAGATTTACCAGTGGCTGATGGAGCTGTTGACCGCGTGAACGGTCGCCAGCACGCGCAGGGATGATGCGCTAGGAGGTCTTGACCGAGGCAGGGGCCGCCGTCAGGATGCGCGGCCGACCGTCTGCCACAACGACCGTATGCTCGAAATGCGCCGAGCGTGACTCGTCGGCGGTCACCACGGTCCATTTGTCTGGCAGGGTTCGTATCTCGGGTCTCCCCATGTTGATCATTGGCTCGATCGCCAATGTCATTCCGGCGGCCAGTCGCGGTCCACGCCGCGGCTTTCCGTAGTTGGGCACTTGCGGCTCTTCGTGGAAGCTCGAGCCGATTCCGTGGCCCACGAGCTCACGAACGACGCTGAAACCGGCACTCTCGGCGACCGTTTGGACCGCGTGCCCAATATCCCCCACGTGTGCCCCCACCACCGCTTGCTGGATGCCGACATCGAGGGCCGCCTGCGTCACCTCGAGCAATCGCTGCACCTCGTCACTCACGGCTTCGACCGGAGCGGTCGTCGCCGAGTCGGCGTGGAGTCCATCCAGGCAGACTCCGCAATCGATGCTGATAGTATCGCCCTCGCGGAGCACCCGATCTGGGGACGGGATGCCGTGCACGATCTCGTGGTTGATCGACGTGCACAGCGTAGCGGGGAAGTCATACAAGCCCTTGAACGAGGGCCTGGCGCCCGGATGGCTGAAGATGAACTCTTCCGCGAGCGCATCGAGCTCTGCCGTGCTCACCCCCGCGGCGACGTTCGCAACAACGAGTGCGAGCGTGTCGGCGAGGATTCTGCCCGCCTCGGCCATGGTCTCGATTTCGCGCGCCGACTTGATCGTGATCATGACTCGACCACTGAGGTGATACCCTGCATGATGGCCTCGATCGTCCCCGTGCCGGGGATTTCCCGCAGAAGCTCCTTCTTCCGGTAGAACGCGACCAGCGGTGCCGTTTGTTTCCAGAATACGGCGAACCGCTTCCGCATGGCCGCCGGCGTGTCGTCGCTCCGCCCTTCCTTGGCCGAGCGACCCATCATCCGACGCACGAGCTCCTCTTCGGGAACCTCGATGTACAGCACGTGATCCACTTGGCTGCCGCGCAGCGCAAGGGATCGGTCGACGGCTTCCGCCTGCCGAACGGTGCGGGGGAAGCCGTCCATGATCACCCCACGTTCCACATCGTCGGACGCCAGCACCTCCTCGATGAGTCCGACGATCACGGCATCCGGCACGAGCAGACCTTGGTCCATGAATGAGCGCGCCTTTTGCCCCAGCGGGGTCTGACGCGCCACGGCGCTCCGCAACAGGTCACCCGTGGAGATCCTGGGGAGCCCCGTGCGTTCCGCCAACAGCGCACCCTGGGTTCCCTTGCCGGAACCCGGGGGGCCAAGGAGTACAATATTCATGATCGGCTCAGGTGTCGGCTCCGCTGTCGAGCGTCGAGGATCTCGTTGCAGGTCCCACTACATGTACCGCCCCCGCCGCCCGCGGAACTTCACTCGACCCTGCTTCATGAAGTCGTCGTAGTGCCGCAGGTGCAAATGCTGCTGTACCTGAATCCACGTATCGAGTGCCACGCCAACGACGATCAGCAGCGCCGTGCCGCCGAAGAAGAACGGAACATTGAAGACGTCGAACACGAAGAACGGAAGCAACGCGATCAGTGTCAGGAAGAACGACCCTGGCAGCGTGACGCGCGTGAGCACTTCATCGATGTAGTCGGCCGTTGCCGCTCCGGGCTTCACACCCGGAATGAACCCGCCCTGTTTCTTCAGGTTCTCCGCGATATCCAGTGGGTTGAAGATGATCGACGTGTAGAAGTAGGTGAAGAAGACGATTAACAACCCATAGCTGATGTAGTAGACGATCGATCCAGGACGGAACGCTTCCGACATCGCCCGCAACACGGGAAGGTTGCTGAATGTCGCGATCGTTCCCGGAACGATGATGATCGACTGGGCAAAGATGATCGGCATGACGCCAGCCGAGTTGATTCTGATGGGAATGAACGTCTTCTGTCCCTCGCGAATCCTGCCACGGCCCATCACCTTGCGCGGGATCTGGATGGGGATGCGTCGTGCCGCCACGGTCACGGCAATCACGCCCGCGATGACGATGACCATCACGATGAGCAAGACGATGAGGGCGCGAACCGTGATCACGCCGGTGCTGAGGAATTGCAGCGTGAGCGCCGTCCCCGGCAAGAAGCCCTCCATGATCGAGAAAAAGATCATGAGGCTCATGCCGTTTCCAATGCCTCGCTCCGTGATCCGCTCACCGAGCCACATGACGAAGATGGCACCCGTCGTGAGCGTCAGTACCGTCACCATGCGGAAGCCCAGTCCCGGGGCCGGAACCGCGCCCTGTTGTTCCGCGAAGATGGCGAAGCCGTACGCTTGGAACAGGGAGAGGATCACCGTGGCGTAGCGCGTCCACTGCGTGATCTTCTTCCGGCCTTCCTCTTCCTTTTGCAGCTTGTCCACCAGGGGGAACACGGCACCGGCGAGCTGGAACATGATGGATGCCGAGATATAGGGCATGATGCCCAGGGCCAAGACCGTCGCGCGTGACAGTCCACCCCCGACAAACATGTCGTACATGCCGAAGAAGGTGCCGGAGCCCTGGTTCTGAATGAAGTCGGCGAGCACCTGGACGTTGACGCCAGGCGTAGCGATGTGCGCGCCAGCCCGATAGACGGCCAAGCACATCAGCGTGAACAGGAGCTTTTCTTTGAGCTCCGGAACGGCAAAGAGATTGGGAATGCGTGGTGCTGCCATCCGTTACGCCTCGACCCGGCCGCCCGCCTGTTCTATCTTCGCCTGTGCCGTCCGCGAGGCGGCACATCCGGTCACGACGTACGCCCGGGTGGCGTCACCCGATCCGAGAAGCTTGATCGGACCATCGATCCGTCGGACCAGTCCGGCTTCAACGAGCGCATCAGGCGTCACCGTCTCGCTCGGGAGCTTCGCGAGATCACGCACGTTCACCACCTGTGCAGGGACACGAAACGGATTCGTGAATCCGCGTTTGGGCACTCGCCGAATCAGCGGCATCTGTCCGCCTTCGAAGTCCGGCCGCGCGTTTCCACTGGCCCGGGAGCGTTGGCCCTTGTGCCCTCGACCTGCGGTCTTCCCGAGGCCCGACCCCGGTCCCCGACCTTTGCGCTTGCCGTCGCGATGCGCGCCCTTCGGGGCGGGCAAGTTGTGCAGTCCTACTTGGTCCTTCTGTGCCATCACGCCTCCTCGGGAGTCACGCGGACGAGGTGCCGGACTTTGAACAGCATCCCACGCACCGACGGGGTGTCCGGCAACACGACCTCCTGCTGATGGCGCCGCAGCCCGAGCGCCTCGAGGGTCCGACGGTAGGTCCGGGCGTGGCCGATCCCGGAACGCACCTGCCGGATCCGCACTCTGGTCGCCGCGCCACGAGCGGTGGCCTTCTTCTTCTCGACGGCTGCAGTCGGCTTGGGCGCGGCTGCTGCCTTGACTCCCGTCGAGGGCGCAACGGCTTTGGACGCGACGGCTTTTTTTGTCGCCTTTGTCGCCTTTGTCGCCTTTGTGGCCTTGGCCTTCTTCTTGGTAGTCTTGGCCTTCTTTGCCGTCTTGACCGACTTGGACTTGCTTGTCCCGGTCGCCTTCTTAGGCATTCGGCGCCTCCTGCCGCGGCCGATAGTCGAGCTCCGCCGGATCCACACCGCGCTCGCGTGACACCCTCTCCAACGTTAACAACTCGGTCAGCCCGTTCATGGTCGCCCACACCATATTGAGCGGATTCGGCGATCCCAGCGACTTGGTGAGGATGTCCGTCACGCCGGCACACTCGAGCACAGCACGGACCGGTCCCCCCGCGATGATGCCCGTGCCGCTCGAGGCCGGCTTGAGCAGTACGCGGCCCGCCCCGTGGGTCCCGACCGTCTCGTGCGGAATCGTGGTGCCTTCGCGCGGCACGGCCCGCATGTTCCGGCGTGCCGCCTCGACCGCCTTCCGCACGGCTTCGGAGACCTCATTGGCCTTCCCGGTTCCCACACCGACCTCACCGTTGCCGTCGCCGACCGCGACAAGCGCATTGAACGAGAAGCGCCGGCCACCTTTCACGACTTTCGCGACGCGGCTGATGTTGACCACGTTCTCGATCAGATCGGATTCGCGCTCGCGGCGCTGTCCTCGATCTCGGTCTTGTGCCATCGTCCTAGAACTCCAATCCGCCGTCTCGAGCGCCTTCGGCCACCGCTTTCACGCGCCCGTGGTACGGATAGCCGCCGCGATCGAAGATTACCTGCTCGACCCCCAACGCCTTCGCGCGCTGGGCGATCAGTTTTCCGACACCGAACGCGGTCCCCACCTTCCCGGACCCCGTTCCTTCGCACTCCTTCTGGAGGTCGCTCGCTGCCACAATCGTGGCAGCACGATCGTCATCCACCAGCTGCGCATACGTATGCTTGAGCGAGCGGAAGACGACGAGACGTGGGCGCCCGGCGGTCCCCACCACCTTGTTGCGGAGACGACGATGCCGTCGAGCTCGGCGCTCGTGCCGATTCGTGGGTTTCGCGAACCTCATCCCTAGCCTCCTGTCTTGCCCGCTTTACGACGGACGTGCTCGCCGACGTACCGGATTCCCTTGCCCTTGTACGGCTCCGGCGGTCGCACGCGGCGCAGTTCCGCTGCCACCTGGCCCACCAACTCCTTGTCGATTCCTTCAACGCTCACGAGCGTCGGATTCTCGACCGAGATGGTGATGCCCGCCGGCGCCTTGTATTCCACCGGATGCGAGTAGCCCACGACAAGCCGCACACCGGTCTTCAGCGATTCCGCCTTGTAGCCGACGCCGTGAATCTCGAGCTTTTTGCTGAACCCCTCGGTCACGCCGTCGACCATATTGCTCAGCAGCGAGCGCGTCAGCCCGTGCAGGGCACGGTGGCTGGTGCTGTCAGATGGGCGCTGCACGCGCAGTTGATCGTCCTGCAACGTCACCTGCATTTCGCGTGGGAGGGTCCGATGGAGCTCCCCTTTCGGTCCCTTCACCGTCACCGCGTTGCCATCGATCGTGGCCGAGACGCCCTTGGGCATCAGCACCGGCATTCTGCCGATCCGTGACATCATCACCTCCCTACCACAACACGGCCATGATCTCGCCTCCGACACGCGCACGGCGGGCGTCACGATCGCTCATGAGTCCGCGTGGGGTCGAGAGGATTGCCATCCCGAGACCGTTCTTGACCCGAGGAATCTCGCGCGCCTTGACGTACCGTCGCAGTCCCGGCTTGGACACACGCTGCATCCCGTGGATCACGGACGACTCGCCGTCATACTTGAGATAGAGACGCAGTAACCCATGCCGGCCATCGTCCAGGACCGCGTAGTCCTGGATGTAGCGGTTGTCACGCAAGAGACGTGCGATCTCGACCTTGAGTTTCGATACCGGAACGTCCACTCGACGATGACCCGCCTGACAGGCGTTCCGGATCCGGGTCAGCATGTCCGCGACTGGATCGCTCATCTCACCAACTCGCCTTCCGCACGCCCGGGATCTCCCCGCGCAGTGCTTGTTCACGGAAGCAGATACGGCAGATGCCAAACCGACGCAGGTACGCTCGCGCCCGCCCACAGCGTTGACAGCGGCTGTACCCGCGCACGCCGAACTTCGGCTTCCGCTTCGCCTTCTCCACGAGACACTTCTTTGCCATCCAGTTGTGCTCCCTTAGCCGAGTTGCACCGGCGTTTCGCCTCGGAACGGCATGCCCATTTCCCGAAGCAGTGCCAATCCCACGTCGTCCCGATCGGCTGTCGTGACGAACGTGATGTCCATGCCATGGATCTTTTCGACCTTGTCGTAATCGATCTCTGGAAAGATCATTTGCTCTTTCACACCCACCGTGTAGTTGCCGCGCCCGTCGAACGACTTCGTTGCGAAGCCCCTGAAGTCTCGGATTCGCGGTACCGCCACGGTGACAAACCGGTCCAGGAACTCGTACATCTGGGCGCCCCGTAACGTGACCCGCACGCCGATTGGCATGCCAGCGCGCAGCGAGAAGTTGGAGATCGCCTTCTTGGCTTTCGTCACAACCGGTCGCTGCCCCGTAATGGCCGCGAGTTCCGCCACGACTCCGTCGAGCAGCTTGGGGTTCTTCGGCGCCTCGCCGAGCCCCACATTGACGACGATCTTCTCCAGCCGGGGAAGCTGATGCGGGTTCGCGAACGCGAACTGCTCGGTGAGCTTCGCGCGCACGCGTTCCCGATAGTGCTGTCGCAGCCGCGGTGGCGGCGGCACGGGCTCGCTGGCTCGATCGCCCTTCCCCGATTGCGTTTCCTTTTTTGCCATTGCCTCGCCCTCTACCGGCTTCTCGGAATCGACTGGCCCGACTTCACGCTCAGCCGCTCCACCGTGCCGTCTTCGTCTTTCTTCCGTCGCACACGCGTCGGCTCGCTGGACTTCGGATCCAACAGCATCACGTTCGACACGTCGATTGGCGCCGGAAACTTGATGATGCCGCCCTCTTCGTTCGCCGTTGCGCGGCGGTGCTTCGTCACCACGTTCACTCCGTCCACCACGACCCGGCCCTTCTTCGGAAGAACGCGGATCACTGCACCCTCGGCCCCCTTGTCCTCGCCACTGATCACCCGTACGCGGTCACCTTTGGTGATGTGCATCTTCTGCCTGTGCGGCGTCGACCCACGCTTGCGCCGGGACTTCTTGTACACGAGCGGTTTCATCTACAACACCTCTGGCGCGAGTGACACGATCTTCATGAACCGCTTTTCACGCAGTTCACGCCCAACGGGTCCGAAGATACGCGTCGCCCGGGGCTCTCCCTGGTCGGTAATCAGGACGGCGGCATTCTCGTCGAACCGGATGTAGCTCCCGTCTCGGCGCCGGGTTTCTTTGGCCGTCCGCACGATGACCGCCTTCGCGACGTCACCCCGCTTGACCTGCCCAGTCGGCAGCGCGTCTTTGATCGCCACCACCACGATGTCTCCCATCCGCGCATAGCGGCGTTTGCTCCCGCCCAAGACGCGGATCACCAGGGCCTTCCGGGCACCCGAGTTGTCGGCGATCCTGACGATCGATTCTTGTTGTACCACGCCCGCCTCACTTACTCCGCACGCGAGATGATGTCGACCACCCGCCAACGCTTGGTCTTGGACAGCCGACGGGTCTCCATGATCCGGACGGTATCCCCCACCCTGGCGTCCTTCTCGTTATGCACGCTCACCCGTTTGGTGCGCGTCAACCGTTTGCCGTAGAGCGGGTGAGCGAACTGACGCGTCAGTTCGACCACCACGGTCTTGGCCATCTTGTCACTGACGACCACGCCGGTGCGAGTCTTCCGTCGCCCACGGGTCTGCACGTCCTGACTCATGTCGATGTCCTCTCACGCAACACGGTTGCGATCCGCGCGATGTTGCGTCGCAGCGTCCGAAACTGACTCGGGTCGTCGATCGCTTCGGTCGCCGACCGGAATTTCAGGCGAAACCGCGCTTCTTTGAGACGCATGAGCTCCTCCTGCAATTCCTCGCGGGTCAGGTCTCGAAGCTGGCTCGTCTCCAGCGGCTTGCGTTCAGCGTCCTTGAGCGCCATGGCTACCCTTCCTCACGCGCAATGATCCGCGTCGTCACCGGCAGTTTGGCAGCTGCATGGGACAGGGCCGAGCGCGCGACATCGTCAGCAACGCCGCCGATCTCGAACATGATCCGTCCCGGCTTCACCACCGCCACCCACCCCTCGGGATTCCCCTTGCCCTTCCCCATGCGCGTCTCCGCCGGCTTCTTGGTAATCGGCTTGTCAGGGAAGATGCGAATCCACACCTTGCCGCCACGTTTCATCACTCGCGTCATCGCAACACGAGCAGCTTCGATCTGGCGGCTGGAAATCCAGCCCGGGTCCAGCGTCATTAGCCCGATCTGGCCAAACGCCACCGTGTTACCGCGCGTGGCGTGGCCCCGCGTGCGGCCTTTCATCCGTTTCCGGTACTTGACGCGCTTGGGGGAAAGCATGGTCTACGCCCCCGTGCTGTAGGTGCGACCGCGCCGGTCTTCGACCACTTCGCCGCGGAAGATCCACACCTTTACGCCGATCGTTCCATACGTGGTCTTTGCGGTCGTGACACCGTAATCCACGTCGGCCCTCAGAGTGTGGAGCGGGACACGCCCCTCGTGATAGCCTTCGGTGCGAGCGATCTCCGCACCGCCGAGCCGGCCCGACGTGCGCACCTTGATACCCTGTGCTCCCATCCGCATGGCGTTCTGGACGGCGCGCTTCATTGCGCGCCGGAACGACACCCGCTGCATCAGTTGATGGGCCACATTGTCGGACACGAGTTGGGCATTCAACTCAGGTCGCTTGATCTCCTCGACATTGATGCCAACCTCGTTCCCCGTGAGCTGCGCGAGCTCGTCTCGCAGTTTGTCGACTTCGGCGCCCCGCTTGCCGATCACCACGCCAGGGCGGCCCGTGAAGACCGTGACGGTCACCTTTCCCGGCTTGCGCTCGACGTGCACATCGGCGACAGCCGCATGCGCCAGCCGCGTCTTCAAATACTTGCGGATCAGCTCGTCTTCTCTCAGCAGCTCGGGGAAATCCGCCCCGGCGTACCATCGGGACCGCCACGGCTTGACGATGCCGAGTCGAAACCCGTACGGATGCGTTTTCTGGCCCACTACGCCTTCTCCTCCCTCGACTGGACACGAATCTCGACGTGGCTCGTGCGTTTGCGGATCGGCGCGGCTCGCCCCAGCGCTGCCGCGCGATAGCGCCACAGCGACGGGCCGTCGTTCACGACCGCATACGACACGAAGAGCTGGTCGACATCGAATCCTTCGTTGTTGCGCAGCGCGGCTTGCTCAGCGTTCGCCACCGCAGATCGCAGCACCTTCTCGATCTGCTTCGCTGCACCCTTCTTCGAGAACTTGAGCAGCGCGTAGGCCTCGTTGACCCCACGGCCGCGGATCTCGTCGATCACCAGCCGCATCTTCCGTGGCGACTGCCGCACCCAGCGCTGAATTGCCCGTGCTGCCATCTGCCTGCTCCTGACCCTACGCCCCAGCCTTTTTATCCGCGGCAATCCTGCCAGAATGCCCACGGAACAGGCGGGTCGGTGCAAACTCCCCGAGTTTGTGCCCGACCATGTTTTCGCTCACATAGACCGGGATGAACTTGTTGCCGTTGTGCACGGCGATGGTGTGACCCACGAAATCCGGCGTGATCGTGGACCCACGCGACCATGTCTTCATCACCCGCTTTTCGCCGCCCGCATTGAGCACCTCGATCTTCTCGAGGAGCGACGCCTCGACAAACGGGCCCTTCTTGACACTTCTCGCCATGATCTTTCGTCCCCGCGCTTACTTGGTTGCCTTGCCGCGCTTGCGGCCGCGAAGGATCAGCTTGGAACTGGCCTTCTTCCGCTTGCGTGTCTTCTTGCCCTCGGCCCGCCCCCAAGGACTGACCGGAGGGCGTCCACCGGACGCTTTGCCCTCACCACCACCCAGCGGGTGATCGACCGGGTTCATCGCCACCCCACGCACCTTGGGACGCCGTCCCAGCCAGCGGTTCTTCCCGGCTTTGCCCAGACTCATGAGCTCATGTTCGGCATTGCCGACCGCGCCGATTGTTGCCATGCACTCGTGGCGCACCATGCGTACCTCACCGCTGCGCAACTTGAGCGCCACGTGGCTGCCCTCTTTGGCCACCACCTGCGCGCCAGTCCCGGCGGAGCGGCACAACTGCCCGCCCTTCTTGGCCTTCAACTCGATGCAATGCACCGTCGTGCCAAGAGGAATCTCCGACAGGGGCATGGCGTTGCCCGTCCGGATGTCGGACCCCGGCCCAGACGCAACGGCGTCGCCCACCCGCAGACCGCGAGGGTGCAGGATGTAGCGTTTTTCGCCATCGGCGTACACGAGCAACGCGAGGCGCGCCGTACGATTCGGATCGTACTCGATCTGCGTCACCCGGGCCGGGACACCGAATTTGGCCCGCTTGAAGTCGATCACCCGATACCGGCGCTTGTGTCCTCCCCCCCGATGCCGCAGGGTCAGATGCCCGTGGTTGTTTCGTCCCCCCCGCTTGCGAAGCGGCGCTACCAGGGACTTCTCGGGCTTGGCCCGCGTGATCTCGTCGAAATCACTCACTGAGCGAAACCGTGTTCCCGAACTCGTCGGGCGATACTGTCGAATTCCCATCGGCCTAACCCTCGAAAACCTCAATTGTGTCGCCTTCGGCGAGCCGGATATACGCTTTCTTCCACCGCGGACGCCGCCCGACGCTGCGACCGCGCGTGCGCCGTTTGGACGGCTGCAAGAGCGTTCGTACGCTCGTCACCTTCACGCCAAACAGCTCTTGAATCGCGTCCTTGATCTGCCGCTTCGTCGCATGCGGATCGGCCATGAACGTGTACTCCTTGAGCGCCGCGTACTGAGAGGACGACTTCTCCGTCACCACTGGGCGGACCACGACACGATGGCGATCAGGCATCTGAGCCACCCTTCCGCTTGGTCTTCTTCGTCGCCTTCTTCTTGACGGTCTTCGTCGTCTTCTTGGCCGACGCTCGCTGCTTGGCCATGGCGCGGCCCGCCGCCTTGCCTCGCGTTCCGCTCGCGGCACGCGTGCGGCGCGCTGCAGCCTTTGGCGCCGACCCTGCAACGACGTGTCCGCCAATCGCCTGCTCCTCGATGACCACGGCGTCCGACCACAGCACCTCATACGCCGACGCATCGCGGTAACGCCTCACGAGCACATTCGAGAGGTTGCGGCCCGACAGATGCACGGCCGACCGAGTTTCCGATGTCAGCACCAAGACCTTGCGGTCCTGCAGCCCCATCTTTTCGAGCAACTCAACCATGCGTTTGGTCTTCGGCTGCTCGATTGCCAACTCCTCGATGACGTACAGGGCCTTTTCGTTGGCCCTCGCGTTCAGCGCGGACTGGCGAGCCAGACGCTTCACCTTGACCGGGAGGTCGATGCGATACCGTCGCGGCTTGGGACCGAACACGATGCCCCCGCCGCGCCAGTGCGCGGCGCGAATGGTGCCCTGCCGCGCCCGGCCGGTACCCTTCTGCCGCCACGGCTTGCGGCCGCCGCCGGACACCTCACTCCGTGTCTTGGTCGCGTGCGTCCCTTGCCGCTGATTGCCCTGGTAGGCACGGACGGCGTGATACAGCGCCGTCTCGTGCACCGCGCCGTCGTACTCCGCGGGAAGGGCGTAGTTGCCCTTGGGATCTGCGGCGGTCGAGAAGTGCGCTGCCTCAAGCATAGCGGCTCCGGCCTCCTTGTTTCCGCACCGTGACGATGCCGCGCTTTGGACCCGGAACCGCACCGCGCACGTACAACAAGTTGCGTTCCTCGTCGACCCGGACGATCGACAGTCCGAGCTCGGTCCGCTGTACGTTGCCAGTCTGCCCCGGCAGTTTCTTGCCCTTGATCACCCGGGAAGGATCCGTGCCGGGACCCAGGCTGCCGGGCTTGCGGCGTCGCGTGCTGCCGTGCGACGCCGGTCCACCACGGAAGCCGTGTCGCTTGACGACGCCCTGGAATCCCTTTCCCCGCGTGGTGCCCGTCACCTTGACCGCGTCGCCGGCCTGGAAGATGGCCACCGTCAGGACATCGCCGGGTTTCGGGGCCTGTTCGTCCGGCTCGGGCCAGCGGAACTCTCGCAGCACACGGGGGGCGACATCGATGCCCGCCGTTGCGGCGTGACCGGCGAGCGCCTTGGTCGTTCGCTTCGCCTTGCGTGCACCGAACCCGAGCTGCACCGCGGTTCGGCCTTCGCCGGACGGTCTCACCCGGACCACCGCGCATGGTCCCGCCTGGATCACGGTGACCGGAAAGACTTGTCCCTCCTCACCGTAGATCCGCGTCATGCCCAGCTTCCGACCGATCAGTCCATTCATCACTATTCGACCTTGATCTCAACGTCGACGCCAGCCGGCAGATCGAGTTTGGTCAGCGCGTCGACTGTCTGCGCGCGCGAGTCCAGGATCTCGATGAGCCGCTTGTGCGTCTTCAGTTCGAACTGCTCACGACTCTTCTTGTCCACGTGGGGACTCCGCAGCACCGTCCAACGCTGTGTCTTGGTGGGCAGGGGAATGGGTCCGGAGACCGATGCCCCGCTCTTCTCGACGGTGCGGACGATGTCGGCGGCCGCCTGGTCGAGCACCACGTGGTCAAACGCCTTGAGTCGGATTCGGATTTGTCCGGCCATGCCTGCCTCTACTCCAGGATTTTGGCGACGACGCCGGCGCCGACGGTGCGGCCGCCTTCGCGAATCGCGAACCGCAGGCCCTCTTCCATCGCGATCGGCGTAATCAGCTCGATCGTCATCTTC
>JAOTWK010000409.1 GCA_029862935.1 Gemmatimonadota bacterium
TCCACGGGTTCACCGAAGCGCGTGAACGGCAGGCCCCCACACAGGTAGGTCCCGAGACCGATGGTCCACGCGTTCGGCCCGACCAGAAACGTCCGCTGCGCAGGGGACCAATACAGTGAGTCCGAGAGAAACAGGCCAAACGCCTGCGCACCGATATTCTCGGAAAAGAAGATGACGGTGCGATCCTGGGTCACCACGTTGTCGAACGTGTACCAGTCTGCGGTCGGGAATTCCCCGTCCGCCGTCCCCGCTCGCTGACGTGGCTCGAAGGCCAGCGCCGGGTTGCGGAAGCCGAATGGGACCGACCCGAGCGGAGACGGGATCGTATCGTTGGGCTCATAGAGATCGCGCTGAGCAACCAATACGGTGTCGGGGTGCAGCACTCCACCCGCAAATCCCAACAACGTCAGCGTGGAGAAGCGCTCCGCAGGTGGCGGAACCCAGACACGGAGCTCGGCTTCTCCTCGCGGCCGTGTGGGATCCTGCGGGAGAAACTCGGCCACCGTGGCCTCGGCTCCGCCAAGAGAGATCTGGAACAGGGAATCCGGATTGAGCCCCACTCCGAAGACTGCGAGCGTGTCACCGAATCGCACGTTGCGCGGCAGCACGCTGTCAACCTCTAACGTCCCCCGCACTCGAACGACCTGCGTGAATGGCGTGGCCTCGGAGAAGCTGATGGCGGCGACCGTCAGCGTCGCAGTTCCCACACCAACTGCTCGGAGGAGGCCGTCTTCGCTCACGGCCAAAACGGTAGCGTCACTCGAAGTGAAATCGAGGGCCGCAGCGGGTATCGCGGTGCCTGCCGCATCCAGCACCGCGGCCTGCAGCTGCACACTGTCTTTGAGAAGGAGGTCCGGGAGACCTGCGAGTTCGACCCGCAGTTCGCCCGACCGGTCCGTGGGTATCCCGCATGCCAGCGCGATCCCGAGTGCCAGCGGCAGCGGTCTGATCAAGAGGCGTCTAGGCATATCCGGTACGATTGGGAATTCCGCTTACCCCTGTCAAGACATTTGCTCACAACGACATCGGGCTCCGTCGCGGCGGTCGGGATGTCCGCCCCAACATCGTCAGGCGCTCAGGCCTCACAATGTAACTAATTGGTAGGGAAATACTTAACTCGCTCCCGGCTTCCAGCGGGGGCCGCCCAGTGTGGGCTGCCGGACTCGCTCGACCCGGTCCCTGAAAGGGCACCGGACGTCCGGCGGGTACTGCCAGAACGCACCGTGACCGAACGAGGGCGAGGCGCTGTGCCGGTTGACTGTCCGGAGCGCGTCACCCTCTTGCGCCCGGAGCCGGGCGACTCGTATCCTACCGCCGACCCGCGAGCGTTTTGGGGCGCGCGCTCGGCTGGTGAGGTCCGTGGCGCCCGATCACGGAGTTCCACATGCGCGCCGTCCTGTCAGGTGTGCTGGCTCTCGCTCTCACACTGTTCGCGAACGCGACGGCCCAGGAAATACCCAGGGTCAAACCGGGATCGGTTGTTCGCATCACCGCCCCCGACGTGCATGGGCAGTCCAAGCAGGTGATCGGCACCCTCGTGTCGGCGAATGCGGACACCATCGTGGTGACCAGCGAGCGCGATGGCGCGACGCTCTCAATTCCAGCACCCGCCGTACGTCGGACTGAAGTGTGGGACGCGACCGCCAGAAGGTCGGTTGTGCGCGTGGTCCTGATCTCAGCGGGCCTCGGGGCGACGGCTGCGTTGGGCGCACTGACAATTGACCGAGCCGGCCAGTCTCTTCCGGAAGCCGCGAAGTGGCCCGGCATGGTGCTCGTCGGAGCCGGGATGCTGGCTGGCCCCAGCGCGCCTTCCTGGTATGCGGGGAACCGCACAGCCGCTCTCGTCCATCTCGGTGTCACCGCGGCCCTTGCCACGGGGTTTGCCGTGTCGTACTGCCCGGAGGGCTGTACCGACGCGGAGGAACGGACGATGGTGTTGCTCATGGGCGGGTATGCACTCAACTGGCTGGTGGGGACCGTCGACGGTGCCGTTAGCGCCGCGCGCTACCGCCGCTGGGTCGAGGTGCCGCCGATTCGGTTTCGAGCCGGAGTGATGCCGCTTCCCGGCGGTCAGTCAGGGGTCGGGATTTCGGTGCGGTTCTAACGCGATCGACGGGGACGGTGCCGCATCAGGGACGAATGAAGAGATGCGTCCAGCGCGTCTCCTGCAATCCCAGGCCGTGCTCGGTGAGTTGACAGTTCTCGATGTTGGCCCGATGTCCCGGACTATTGAGCCAGCCATCCAGCACCGCCTGGGCCGTCGGGTACCCCGCCGCGATGTTCTCCGCCGCCATGGAATAGGTGACCCCCGCGTTTCTGAGTCGATCGAACGGGGATTCCCCATCAGGGTTGGTGTGAGCGAAGAAGTCTCGGTCCACCATGTCCTGACTGTGCGCTTGCGCGACGGCCGCCACATTGTCGTTCCACTGGAACTCCGGACAGCCAAGCGACGTGCGGTGATCGTTGAGCAGGTCGATGAAACTCGTCACTTCGTTGTTGCCAACCGGTCCTGGCCCGACGGCGCTGTCTGCACACGCGACTGGAAGGAGAATCAGGAGTGCTACGAAACGAGTTTTGGACACGGCAGACCTCCGCACCGGCTTGAGGGACCCCTCTGACAGATCTGGGCTCAGCCAGAAGCTACGTGCGGAGGGCCCTCGGCTCGGTGATGCCGCTCACGGTGAGGGTCGATGCGCCAGGAGCGGCGGTCGGACAGCCACTGGTGGACTGAAGGTCCGACCGCCGGAGTTACCAGAGTAGGATTCGACGCGGCGCGACCGCGAGGTGGCGAAACAAAGCCCCCCGAGAACGAGTCTTGGGGGGCTTTGCTGACCGACAGCAACTATTTGCTGAGCTTGTCAGGGCTTGTTGCCGTGCGGCTGGTCGTAGTGGGCCTGCAGATTGCCACCCACCGTGAAGGCGAAGGGAACGGACACCACGGGGGAATCGACGTAGGGAGTATCGTTGGGCGCCCAGATCATCAGTCCGGCTTTGTCGTTCTTGCCACCGGGCTCACCGGCGTCTTGCAGTTTGAACTCGATATACGATCCGTCCACACCGTTGAGCCTCCCATACGCGTTTGCCAAGAACGTGTCGAACGGGGCCACCGGCGGTTCGGGACTCACGTCCGGATCATCGGTGCACGAGACGTTCTCCAGGCTCTCCTTCTCGATATGCCACTGGTTCCCACCCCAGTTGATTTCCAAATTGTTGGAAAGCAGAATGTCACAATGCAGTGTGAAGCCGTGCGTGAACCTGACTTCCATGAGCGAGCCATCCACCATACCCTCTAACCTGATGGTTCCCCCACCCGTCATGCGACCAACGCCACCAGCGGAGCGGCAGATCTCGATGTTGTCGACGCCGCCCGAGCCCTCGAGGACGAACTTAGCTTCGTTCGTCACAGCGCCGTCACTAGTTGCCAGGACGTCCACAACCTCCACGCTCGCGTCCCCAAGGCCCGAGGAGGCGGCAACCTCTGAGCCGTCAAGGAACAGGGTAATGGTCTGAGTCCCGTCATCGTCGACAGCCGAGTAGCGGGGAATGGACCAGTCGAAGCCAGCGTCGAAGCCCGTTACCGTGATGCTGCCGCCTTGAGTGTCGTCCCCGTCTTCGTCAAAATCGACATCCGGCACGACAGCCATGACACCATCGCAGTCGGTACACCCTATCTGCTTCTGTGTGTCGTTGTGAGTGTTGTTCGGCCGACTGGCACCGTCCCACAGATCCGTGTCGTATGCCGTCGCGTTGACGGCTCCGGCCGGACTATCGCGGAACGCGCTGAAGCTGAGTGTCGCCTCGCCCCCGAACAACGCGACCGACGTGAT
>JAOTWK010000410.1 GCA_029862935.1 Gemmatimonadota bacterium
GAAGGCAGCCGAGGGACTGTATCGACGATCGGAAGTGGGGATTCCGGCACTCCCGCCGCGGTGCCGGTTGGCGATTCGCGCCGCACGACTCATCTACGCCGACATTGGCCGAGAGATTGCCATGGCCGGCTACGACTCGGTCTCCCGGCGCGCCTACACCACCGGCACCCGCAAGGCGGTACTCGCGCTGCGCGCCCTCTGGACCCAATCCGAGGCGCGTGGCACATCCGTGACGGCACCGGCGTTGCCGGAAGCTGCCCCCTTCGTGGCCGCGGTCGTCGCCGCGACCGAACGGTCGGCACCGACCACGCCGACTCCCAGACGCTATCCCCTGCTGCACCCTCGAGAGGACTCCGCATGACCGACCCAAGCACCCGCATGGAGGCAGCGCTCGGACGCGCGGTCGACCGGCTCACGGCCGACGGCTGTCCTCCGCGCCTGGGCGAGGCCATCCGCTACGCGGTATTCCCCGCCGGCAACCGCCTCCGCCCGCGACTTTGTTGGGCCGTAGCCAACGCCTTGAGCGCACCCGATCCTGTGGTCACCGACGGCGCCGCTACGGCCCTCGAGCTGCTGCACTGCGCGTCGCTCGTGCAGGACGACCTGCCGGCATTCGACCAGGCCGAGCTTCGGCGCGGCCGTCCCGCCCTGTATCGCGTGTTCGGCGAGGCGGTGGCCGTCCTTGCGGCAGATGCCCTGATTATCGGCGCCTTCGACGAGGTGGCGCGTACGGCACACCGCATCCCCGATCGCGTGGGGCTCCTCATGCGTACGCTGAGCCGTGGTGTGGGAAGCCCGCACGGCGCCGTGGCCGGACAGGCATGGGAGGCGGAATCCGCCATCGACCTCACCGAATACCACCGCTCCAAGACCGCGGCTCTGTTCGAGGCAACGACCGCCTCGGGCGCGATCGCCGCCGGTCGGGATCCGGAACCGTGGCGTGCCGTGGGTCAGTGGCTGGGTCGGGCCTACCAGCTCGCCGACGACATCGCTGACGAAGGATCGGATGCGACCGACGGGTCGGACGCCTCACGCGGACGACCCAATGCCGTCCGGGAGCTCGGCGCCGCATCCAGCGTCGAACAGCTCGAGCGGTGCGTCGGTGCCGCGCTGCGCGCTGTGCCGGACTGCGAGGGTGAGGCGCGGTTCCGGCGGTTCCTCGACACGTTCCTCGAGAGGTTCCGTACGCCGGACACGCGGATTGCCCCTAAGAGGGTCGACGCCAGGCCAGCGATGCGACACCTTCGCGTCGTCTCGTGACCGATCCACGCCGGCCCTCGGTTTCGCCGAGACTATTTGCGATCACGCTGGGGCTCTTTGCAGGATCGGTCGCGTTCAGTCTCGCGGGCATGACGCTCATGCGCGTCGCGCCCTCGGTAGCCGCCCTGGCCGGTCCCGCCTTGCCGTGGCTCATGAAAGCCCCCACTTGGCTCTACATGCTGGCACTGCCTGCCATCGCCCTCATGCTGCATCTGTCGGCCCTGGGGTGGTGGCGTTCCGGCTTCCTGCTCGTGTGGGGGAGCTTCATCGGCATGATGGCGGAATTGATGGGAACCGGCACGGGCTATCCGTTCGGCGCCTACTCGTACACCGCGTTTCTCGATCCCAAGATCCTCGATCACGTTCCGTTCTTGATTCCTCTGTCGTGGTATGCCGTATCCGCGCTTGCCCTCGATCTCGCCTCGCGGCTGTCCTTGTCTCGTGGGCAGCGGATCCTCGCCGCCGCTGCGTTCATGGTGCTGTGGGACGTCGCCCTCGATCCCGCCATGGGAGCAGCTTTCCCGGTCTGGACCTGGGAAACCGAGGGCTTTTTCTACGGCATGCCCGCGTTGAACTGGGTGGGGTGGTACGCTGTCTCGATCGTGATCGTGTGGGGCTACGAAGTCCTCGGCAAGTTTGAGCTCGTTGATCCTCCGAGACACACTGTGACGGCCTGGCTGGTGAACGGGGCGTTCCCCGTCGGGATCTGCATCGTGTCCGGGCTCTACGCTGCAGCCCTCATCGGAGCGGTCGCGCTGCTCCTTCCCCTGCTGGCGCTCGAGGCCCACCGGGCAAGGCCGACGGCCGTGGGGTGAGGCCGGTCACGCGGCGCCTCGCCTATGCCCTGCTCGGCCGACAACTGCGCCGGGCCTTCCGACGGATCGTGTGGCTTGAGCCGTGGCGACCCCCCCGCTCGAATCGTCCCGTGGTCATCTACGCGAACCATCATGCGTTCTACGACGCCCAGATTCTCGGATTTGTGGTGGAGCGCGTGCTCCACCGTCACGCCGTAGTCTGGATGGAGGAGCTCGACCGCTTTCCGTTCCTTGCCATGCTGGGTGCACGGCCGTTCCCGGTCGATGACCCCGCGCGCCGAACACGGACGATCAGGGAAACCGCGCGTCTGATGGCCTCGCGTCCCGACACGACGCTGATCTATTTTCCCGAGGCGCACCTGCACCCGATCGAGGAGGGCATCCTGCCGTTCCCAGCGGACCAATTACAGCGCCTGGCCTCGGTGCTCCCCAATGCGCAGTGGTGGCCCGTCGTGCTCCGCCTCACTGGATGGCAGGACGCGACACCCACCGCCGTTCTCGCCAACGGTACACTGCACGACGAGCCCACGGGGGCAGAGCGGAGCACCCTGACCGCCCTCCTCGACGGTCCGGCCGTCACCCAGAGCGCACGCCGTGTGCTACTCGAGGGACGTCGCGGACCGCACGAGCGATGGAATCTCGATTCGTTGGGCGCACGCCTTCGGTGGCGGCGATGATCGCCTTGCTGTTGGGTCTGTGCTTCGGCAACGTTGCCAACAGCGCCTACGCCCAGCAGGACGTGACCACCCTGCGGACCCTGTTTGCGCAGGCGCCGACTCGGGAAGATTCCCTCTTGCTCCGGTACCGGCTGTTCGCACTGACCCGAGAGCACGCGGTTCTCGCGGAGATCCCGACGAGCCTCGACACTGCCACGGCCCGCGAGTTGGCACTGCTCTCGGCTCTGTGGGGCTATCGGATCCGGGACGTGGGCCCAATTCAGTTCTACGTCTACGGTCGGCGAACGATGAGCCTGCTCCAACAGGCGCTGGAGCAGGATGCCGACGATCCATTAGTCACGTTGATCGATGCGCAGTCGCTGCTCTTTCGTCCGAGGATCGCGGGAGGCGACAAAGCGAAAGCCTTGGAGCGGCTGCGTGCCTTGACCGGGCGAATGGACGGGCGTCACGCCTGCGGCGTGGATCCGCTCGAAGCCGAAGTGTGGTTCTGGTATGCGCTGCACAAGACGGAGTCGGCGGAAGCCGACACGCTTCGGACCCGCCTACTGGCCGGCCAGTTGCCCTCACTGTATCGCGAATTCCTCGACGACCCGCCGTGATTCCGCTACTCGCCGGAGCTTACGCCGTCTTCGGGGTGATCCTGCTCCTGAACGTCCGTTACCTCCGGGGCACGCGCCGTGCCCTCGCACCCATCCCGACCGAGTTCCCGTCAGTGTCGATCATCATTCCCGCCAGAAACGAGGCCGTGAACCTGCAGAGGTTCCTGCCGAGTGTATTGGCGCAGCGATATCCGCGATTCGATGTCACGGTCTACGATGACGGCTCCGAAGACACGACACCGGAAGTGCTGCGCTCGCTGCGCGCGCCGCACCTGCGAACGCTCCGCGGCGAGGGACCGCCCCCGGGGTGGGTGGGCAAGGTGCACGCGCTGTACCAGGCGAGCCGACAGACCCGGGGAGACGTGTTCCTCTTCCTCGACGCGGACACGGCGCTGGCGGATCCCGAGGCCCTCACCCGGCTGGTGCGGCGCTACCGCGCGCTGCCGCCCGGCTCCGTACTGACCGGCATCACGC
>JAOTWK010000034.1 GCA_029862935.1 Gemmatimonadota bacterium
CGGTCAGCCTGACGGCGGCCCGAAACGCCGTGGAAAGGACACGGCTTGAACATGGCACCAAGACGGGGAGGGGCCGAACGAGGTGTGGTGCCGTGCGAATCCATGCGGCTCGGTCCGACAGTGAGCGTCGTGCCCGAGCCAGGTTGGCCTGCTGCAGGTACCGCAGCCCGCCGTGGAGGATTCCCATGCTGTTGGCGCTGGTGGCACCTCCGAAGTCGCCGCGGTCCACGACCGCGACGCTCAGGCCCCGGAGCGCAGCATCCCAAGCGATGAACGCGCCGAGGATGCCGGCGCCAATGACCAGGAGATCGAACTCGGCTTCCTTGAGTGCGTCAGCGTCCCGATGCATCATCGTCAATGGGGGCATGAAGCGTGCCTTTGGAGACAGGTGCTAGTTCCCTCGAATCCGTCTTGAGTCGACGCAGTCCGGCTATCGAGAGGATCGCTACCGCAGCCTTTCATAGCCGGGGCCTTTCGAACTTCAAGAGGGGCTGCCATAGAACCCGACGAAATCTAGGTCACCGGGTCCAATGCCAACTTCATCGAGGCAATACTCGATGGCATGCTCTGGAGGGACGCATCACACTTCTTGCGCGTGAACCGCTCCTCTTGAGCAACCGCGACAATCTCTCCGTCGCGCAATAAGCACGCGGCGCTGTCGTGGTAGAACGCCGAGGTGCTAACCTGTCTGAGCACGAGCCAGGCGATGCCCGAAACGGCTGTTGCGCGACCATCAGAATGCGCATCGAATCTCAACGGCTGGGGGCGTGTGGTGGCCGAGACGGTTCGGATCGGCCGGCCAGCCCCTCGGCGAAGAGCCGAAGCAAGCGGAATGCCATTCGATGCTGCAAGGATGCAACATCATGTCCAACTGGCTTGCCTGTGCTCACGGACCGGCGCCCCGATCGTCCGGGCCGTCGCCACGGTTCGCAGGACGTGATCAAACCCGCGCGGCTACCCGAGTTCCAGATGCTTCCGAACCTGCATTGCCACTTGCGCCCCGCAAAAGCCAGCAAGCGACTGGAGCTGACCGTAGGTCGGAGGCTGGTCCGAAGCCGTCGCAAGCTGTTCCGCAAGAGACGCCGCCGGTCGTGACGGGTCCAGCGGCACATTCAGTATGCAACCGTAGCTGCCGGCGCGCGTCTGGTGGTTCCGTAGCGGGAGTGGATCGCTCCCCGGGAGCGTCCATACGCCGAGGCCTCGCGCCTCTTCGAACAGATTGGGCGGTGAGCCGTACCGAAGCCTGCCCCCGTTGTCGCCAAGGAAGAAGACTCGACCATGCAAAGCCCTAATGGCCTGTGCCACTTGGCGACCGCGCCGGAACCACCATTTACCGAATCCCCAGGGAACGACCGCGAGTGAACCGTCGGCGAGCACTTGGCCAATCGTGTCAAGGAAATCGCCGTCGTCTGGGTAGTGGCGATTAGTGCCCAGGGCCAGCACTTCGAGTCCGCCGCTCGTCGCAATCTGTCTGCCAGCTACGAGCGTGACGCGGGCGCCGTCCGCACGTTGTGCCAGGAGCGACACGGGCTCTGCGGTCCGCGTGAAGCGCCAGCGCTCGGTCTGGGTCTCTCCGGCGGCTGCTCTGAAGGCCGTGAAGTAGTCTTGGCCCGCTGACTCGGTGAGCATCAGGACGTGCTCTGACGGCTCGAGGGCGCCCTGGCCGGACGCGGCGGCCCGGAAGTTCGTGACGGCTGCATCGAAGAACGTGTCCACGTCGAAAATGCCGTGGTAGTGGACGTGGCAGTCGACCAGGACGATGCTTGTGTTCTCTGCGAACGACATTGAGCTCACCAGGAACCGAAACTGACCCGTTCCGAACTAACCGGTGCCGCAACGGATGCCGACACGTGTTCGGCGCTCACACTGTCTGCGCGAATGAAGCTAATGTACTCCAACTCGATGACCGAGATGTCCCCCACTTCGCAACGATCCACGAGCTTTGGATAGTCTCTGGCATTCCTGGTCATGGATCCCACTCTTGATGTAGCTGCCGTCGATCGCTGCACTGTGACTGTGCGTTCGGTCTAATCCGTATCTGGTCACCGAACGCGTCCAAAACAGGCGGAGGTTGCAGAATCCGCCTTTTGAGCCAGTCTGCGTGCAGAACTTCACGCACCGGCGCACCTTCCCGCGCTCCCCGATCGGACGCCCCGGGCTCCACCGCCCAAGCTGGTCGCCGAGCACGAGTGCGCAGGGCATACAGGCCGCTGAGGGCAAGCTGATCGCCACACCATCGACTGGCAGCAGCCCCCAGCTTGCGACCCCGCATGTTGTGGCGGTGCAACACTCCGGTGTTGGCCCGGTGCCGATCGGCCGCAGATGGGTGAGCACAATTCGTTCCAGGGCAACGTGTTATGAGCTCGCGGCCGGTTGGGGAGGGGCCTCGCCCGCGTTGTGCTCAACATGTTGGCCCGATCGAGAAGGCATGAGCGAGGGAAGTTTTGGGTAAAGCCACCTACATACTCGGTATCTCGGCCTTTTACCACGATAGCGCCGCCTGCCTACTTCGGGACGGCGAGATCGTCGCGGCTGCGCAGGAAGAGCGCTTCACGCGCAGGAAAGGCGATGCGTCATTTCCCGAGCACGCGATCGACTACTGCCTGCGAGATGCAGGCGTCGCCGCTCAGGGACTGAGCTACGTCGGCTTCTACGACAAGCCGTTACTCAAGTTCGAGCGGATACTCGAAACCTATCTCGGCGTCGCGCCCCGCGGATTTGTGTCGTTCATGAAGGCCACGCCGCTCTGGATCAAAGAGAAGCTGTACATGGAAAAGGAGATCCGGAAAGGACTTGGTTACGAGGGCCAGGTCCTGTACGCCGAGCACCACGAGTCGCATGCTGCAAGCGCCTTCTTCCCATCGCCGTACCGAGAAGCTGCCATTCTCACCATGGATGGTGTGGGGGAGTGGGCGACGGCCTCGTCCGGCATCGGCCGGGACAACGACGTCGAGCTGTATCGAGAGCTGCGTTGGCCCGATTTGCTCGGACTCCTCTACTCGGCGTTCACCTACTACACCGGGTTCAAGGTTAACTCGGGTGAGTACAAGGTCATGGGCCTGGCCCCCTACGGTGAGCCGAAGTACGTGCAGCTGATTCTCGTCCTCGCGAGCTGCGATGACCGATGGATACTCGCGGGTGGAAGGGTCGGGGAACTTCTTTCGGAAATCATCGAGGACTTACCGGTACGGGACCCGATTATCGGCTGGCTGGACTCGGAAGTTGACCCCGCATTGGCAATGTCACCGCAGTTCTCTTGGCGGGACGTTGCGTCAGTCCCGGAGGCTCTCTCGACCCTGGATGTGTATGGCACCCTTTTCTCTGGGGCTGCGTTGCACCTCGTGCCGTCCGCGTTGAATCTAGCACTTCAGCGCTTGGCCGAGTTCATTCGCAAGAGTGAGCTGACGCAGTGGTGTTCCGTTCCGTCAGTGTTGAAGTTCATGCCGACGTGAGCACCCGCGATGCTTGGATGCCTTCCCGGCGGGTCCCGTGGCCCGATAGCAAGGCGTTCGCCTTCACGATATTCGACGACCCGGACAGCCAGACCTTCGCTGAGGGACGCGAAGTCTATGCATGTCTTCGAGACCTCGGCTTTCGGACCACCAAGGGGGTGTGGCCGGTTCGCGGCAGCCTCCCAGCTTCTGACCACGGAATCACCTGCGCCGACGATCCGCGTTACGTGGATTGGCTGCTGTCCCTGAAGGAGGCTGGTTTCGAGATCGGTCTTCACAACGTTGCGCCGCACACGTCGACGCGCGAGGAGACCGCTCGGGGACTGGACGCCTTTGCCGACCTTTTTGGCCATGACCCGATCACGCTGGCTCAGCACTACTTCTGCGATGAAAACCTCTATTGGGGAGAGAACAGGGTCGGTGGCGCTCGGCGACTCGTGTATAACCTCGTGACGCGGGGCCGAAACCGTGGTCGGTTCAACGGTCATGTGCCCGGCAGCCCACTGTTCTGGGGTGATCTCTGCCAGCGCCGCATACGTTACGTGCGCAACTTCGTCTTCGGTGACATCAACACCCTAAAGGCCTGCCCGGAAATGCCGTATCATGATCCGGCCCGGCCTTTTGTCAACCTCTGGTACGGCGCTTGCGAGGGGGCCAACGTCAGGAGCGCCTGCGCCACGTTGTCGGAGGCGAGGCAGGAGCGCCTCGAGCTGGAAGGCGGGGCATGCATTCTGTATACTCACTTTGGTCACGGCTACATGCGTACCGGGAAGATCGACCCACGATTCAGAGATCTCCTGTCGAGGCTGGCATCGCGCAGCGGCTGGTTTGTGCCAGTCGCCGTGCTGCTTGATCATCTGCGCGATCAACGGGACCCTCTCGTTCTGGACGAGTCTGGCCGGCGGGCCTTAGAGTGGCGCTGGCTCCGACATAAGGTGCGGTACGGCACCGCGTGAGACGGGACGAGCAAGTGCGCCGGAGATTGTCTTGTGATAACGGCAACGAGCTTGCCACTTGACCAAGTACCCTGGGATGAACTGAATTCACGGCCTGACCGTACGGTATTCCAGACGCGTGAATGGCTGGAGTTCCTCGGCGAGAGCCAGCGCGGACGGCCGATTGCCGCAGCGCTGTGCCGGGATGACCGGCTGGTCGGGTGGTTCGGCGGCGTTGTGATCCGCCGGTTCGGTGTCAGGATCCTCGGAAGTTCATTCCCTGGATGGACCACGCCACACGTGGGATTCAATCTCATCACTGACGTCACACCTTCGGAGGCACTCGCGGCAGTTGAGCGGTTCGCTTTCCAGTCACTGCGCTGCCTTCACATAGAGATGTCCGACCGCGCGTTCGTGGCCGAGGACGGTGAGGCACTCGGCTTTCGTCGCACGGCGTACGAGACCTTTGTGACCGACCTGAGGGCCACGGAGGCTGAACTGTTCAAGCGAATGGAAGGCTCATGCCGGCGTTGCATCCGAAAGGCGGAGCGTGAGGGTGTGGTGGTCGAGGAAGGCGATCCCGAAGGATTCGCGGCACAGTATATCGCACAGCTGGAGGACGTCTTCGCAAAGCAAGGCAAGGTTCCCCCCTATGGCACCTCGCGGGTTGAGGCCCTGATTCGGCACCTCTATCCCACCCGGCGCCTCCTCCTGTTACGCGCGCTGGCTCCTGATGGCGCAGTCATCGCCACGGGCATCTATCCCGGACATAACCGACTTGCGTTCTTCTGGGGTAATGCCAGCTTCCGCGCATGGCAGCACCTTCGACCTAACGAAGCCTTGCACTGGTATGCGATGCGCTGGTGGAAGGCCCATGGTGCAGAAGTCTTCGACTGGGGCGGAGGCGGTGACTACAAACGCAAGTACGGCGTGCGGCCACTCGCGATCCCATGGTTCTACAAGTCGCGAGTGGGTGCCATCACGGCGGCTCGCGACGCGTCTCAGCGGTTGTTCTACTGGTACCAGCGTTGGCGCGGTGCCCGTCGCCGCCAGTGAGGTCGCGCAGACGCTTGACGCTCGAAGTCCCCGGGAATGGGTGAGATGGGCTGGCCCGTGATCCCTGGTCCCAAGTAAGTGTGTCTGGAATCGATTAGTCCCCGCAACGGGCGCTTACCCCTTCCAGTGTCCGCCGTGGAACGAGGCGTACTGATCTGGCTGGCTTCGACGCCGGTGCTTTGCCGAACGAGCGAGAGCATCAACACCGCTCTCTCGCCGGATATACTGGGATCACCGTATCCGCTCGTACGTGGCCACCCGGTCTATCATACTCGGTTCAAGCCTCCGACACCTGCTTCGTTTTGGGGGGTGCCGGTGCCATGCAGCGCGAGGCAGCAGTGCAGAACGACTCCGCCGTGCAGTACTGCAACTTCGCGGCAGCGGGCTCAGGCGAAACGCAGTGAGGAAGCACGAAGACCCTACAACAGCTTCCGGGTTCTGGAGCAGACGGACCGCGGCCGGCACATCAGACTCCCTCGCACCTGCTGGTGGCGCGGAGCAAGCAGCCGGATAATACCGAGGCTGTGGACTTATGCTTTGCCTTCGCGCTTCAACTGTTTGAGGGGCCAGGACTCCGGGCCGAGCACCTTTTTGAACATCATGATGCCGAGCACGCGGTAGCCCTGGACACGCCCGGCCCGCTTCATCCCGGCGCGCTCATTCCCCTTCTGTGACGGGATGTCGTGCGGTGCGACGGTGCCGTAGACCTTGTCGTGGAGACCTCGCGCGATTACGTCGGCGGCTACCGCGCGACGGACCAGCGGCTGTAACCGCGTGCCGCGGAATTCAGGCATCGTCATGCCGTCGTCCATCACCGGCGCGTTTTTGTCAAAGCCGAACTGCTGCGGAAGCAGAATCTCGCGCGTCAGGGAGACGATGTGCGCGAGCTTGCCTTCGATAAACACAGCGTAGACCTCACGCTGGCCACACAGACGCTTGTCGATCTCGGGATTGCCTGAGCAACGTGTTGCGTCGTAGCGTTCAACGGTTACCTGAGGGGCGCCTTCAATCGGCGGGCCATTCACCGTGTCCTAGTCTCCGACATAGACCAGCATGTCGATTGTTCTCCGCAGGAGAGCTTTGAAGATCCTCCCCAGATCATTCGTACGGAGCTTCTCGATCAGCGTTCCGAGCATTCTCATTCCGCCTCAAGCCTCCGAGACCTGCCGGGTTTCCCGGTGTGCCTGCGGCTTCATCATCGCCTTGCCGTATAGGAACTTCAATTGCCGCTGCCAAAGTAGCGCCGGGTGGGTGGACTGGCCAAGGGAGCCTGAGGTGGGGAAGCCCTGGGGCACTGTGTCGGTTGCGGGTTACCGATCGGCGGCCCAGGAGGCGGTCGCGCGGCCGGGATCGGGCACGACCGAGGCTACGAGCTACTACAGGTGCAGCCCGGTGGCTGACTTCTCTTCGACTTCGAGTATTTACGTCGCGTACTCACCCGTTCTCCCGAGGGCGTTCACGGACGCCCCCAATTGGAATGCCATCGAGGCGCCGCGTACCGCAAGGGCAATTCTCCGGCACTGCGCAACCTACCTCGATCTGCCTTTCGTCCAGCCGGCGAGCCCGCTGGGATGCTTGGTCGTGCGCATCATACACCGCTCCGAGGAAGGTGCTGGAGCACTCGCGACCGCTGCACGCGCGAACAGACCAGTGCGTCGGAGAACGTACCCCAGAGGTGTGAAGAGCAGGATGTTGCGCACGCCGTCGGAAAGGGGAGTCACCCCACATGGACTGAGACAGATCTGACAGATATCGACAGGCTGCAGATCGAGCGGCCATAACGTCGTAACCAGAATCAAGACGGCGGCGAGCGCCACCGCTGATCGGACACGGGCAGTCGTTACCGAGCCGTCTTCCACCGACGGCGCTCGACGACCTCCTCGCAGGCGGTCGCGAAGGTGCGTATCACCGCCGGCCAGCTGAAACGCTCCCGAACGAGGGACGCTCCGGCCCGGCCAAGCGCCCGTGCCCGCCCGGGCTCACTCAGAAGGGCGACAACCGCATCCGCGAGGCTGCGTGGATCATCAGCAAGCAGGATGTCCGTTCCCGGACTCAGCGGCAGCCCTTCCGCCCCGATGGTCGTGGAGACCACAGGAAGGCCGGCCGCCATTGCCTCGAAAATCTTGAGTCTCGTTCCTCCACCGATACGAATAGGCACGATGAACACCGAAGCACGCGCGAGGTATGGGCGAACGTCCGGCACCTCGCCAGTCACGCGGATAGCAGGATCCGAGTCGGCCAGCCGGCGAATGGCCGCGGTTGGCGAGCGCCCAACGACCGTCAGCTTCACATCGGGAACGCGCGCCCGCACGAGCGGAAGCACGTACTCGGCGAAGAAGGCGATGGCATCAGCGTTGGGCAGCCAGTCCATCGACCCCGTGAAGACGAGCTCTGCCGGCCGCCGAGCGTCATCTGCACCCGGCCCGAAGTAGTCGACGTCGACGCCCGTCGGGACGGCCACGACGTCAGGCAGCCCCAACTCCGTTTCGTGAACCACGCGGTCCACGTCGGACACGGTGACGACACGATCGAATCGCTGACACGTCCGCGCCTCGTACCGGCGCATCTTGCGGCACTGATTGGCCAGGTATGCCCGTGCGATGGGCGATCGAGCCACGGCGGCGTGCCGCTCCCAGATAGTGTACTCGACATTATGCTGGAAGAGCACAGTGGGTGTCAGCCATGCACTCTGCGGAAGATTGACGGCCGAAGTGAGGAAATCGCAGACGATCAGGTCGATACCTCCGCGAGCCAGCCGGCCCGCCAGAGCACGCTGCAGTTCGGGAGAGCGATATCGCCCAACACTGAATGGTAAAGGGGAGAGCAGGTTGGCACTTGCGCCGATCAGGAATCGCGCGCTGCCGCGACGTGGCAGTCGGTGCGGCCGGCGGACGAGGTGGTGAGCATACTCGCCGGAACGACGGACGGCTTCAGAGTCTGCAGGGCCGTCGTCCGTCGTCACATAAGTGATCTCGTGCTCACGGGCGAGCTCGCGCAGCATGTAGTAACTGCGAATGCGCCCGCCTTTGTTCACGGGGTGAAGCAGTTCCGTCTTCAGCCATATCATGTGCATACTCGATGCCTTGCCGCCCGGCGGATCGCCGAGCACCACGCGAACCCGCGGGTCACTGGATCCGGGATGAGGCGCCTGGTTGGCGCGACGATCACCTCGATCCTGCCGGCGGGATACCGTCCCGCCTGCACGTCCGCCACTCAGGGGGACGCCGGCCTTCAGCATCGTTGACTCGGCCACCGATTGGCCCATCTCGAGGAGTGTGATCGGCTCTCCTCGTTCCACCCCCTGTTTCGGGGAGGACGGACTGACTGATGCGTCCCTTATTGGCTTCCATCAACACCATCTTGGCTTCGGGCGAGGGGACAATCGGCTCAGATAATGGTCAGTCTGCCGGCGCAAGTCGGGCCCACTGGCTACGAGATCAACGGTATCTCGGTGGCACAGACAGTGCCAGCAAGGCCCGGTGGCCAGCCGATCGAGTGCATGACGGCAGCACGCCGTCAAACAGGCGAATGCTGCCGCTGCGTAGGATATGTTGCGTCCGTGCAACAACCTCGAAGGGGATCGGGGACGAAAGCCCCGTAAGCCCTGAGTGAGACGGTTGCCGTTGCCTGACCTAACACAACGATGGGAGTAGGGATGGAAGGAGCCTTGGGCGAATCGAAGAGCAACGCCATGCGGGATGTGCTCCTGATCGGTCCGTATCCGCCACCGTACGGTGGACCGGGTGTGCACATGATGCATCTCCGACGAGCTCTTGAGGCCGAGGGAGCAAGGTGCGTGGTTCTGAGCATTTGGGCCAGCGGCGGTGCAGACCTGCCGGATGTGCTGCGGGCGCGCTCTGGGGCTGAGTACTGCATGACGGTGCTTAAGTATTTCCGAAAGGGGTTTCATGTCCATCACCTCTTCAACGTCGAGTCATGGAAGGCGATCGCTCTCGCCGCCCTTGCAGCGATACTCGCGCGGATGACGAACGGATCCTATAGCATCGGTTTCATTGGAGGACCAGCACAGCGTTACCTCGATCGATCTTCGATTCTTTGGGGGCAGCCTTTAAGGATGACCCTCAAGTCTGCCGAGTTCATCATCTGCAACAACGAACTGGTGCTCAGCGCGCTGACGCGCCGAGGGGCTCCCGTCTCCCGCGTTCATCCCATCCCGGCCTTCCATGCTGAGCAGGTTGCGGAAATCGGTGTTCTTGAGCCCGAGTGCGAGGAGTTCGTAACGGTACACGACCCAGTGTTGTGTGCCATTGTCCACCCTCGCTTCGAGACCGGCCTTCCGCATCATGAGATGAACCTGCTGATTCAAGCGCTGAACATCCTCTCGAGTGGCTTTTCGCGAGTAGGATGCGTTGTGATGGGGGGTGCAGGTTCCGTCTCGGAATACGCGCAGGCGGTGGAAACGGCCGGCCTGGCGGACCACTTCCATTTTACCGGGGAACTCAGTCACAGAGATTGCCTGGCCGTGATGCGAGCATCGAGCGTGTTTGTCCGTGCGTATCTGAGGGACGGTACGTCCTCGTCCGTGCGCGAAGCGCTGGCGCTCGGGACCCCTGCGGTGGCTTCCAGAAACCCACAGCATCCCCCGTCCGCGGAACAGTTTGAGCCCAACGATGCATCGAGCCTGGCCGCGACTGTTAAGGAAGTCGTAAATAGGTCGCCCGGCTTGCGGCGAGAACTGCGAGATTCCGGAGAGGTGCTTCAAACGGGGCTCGGGGGAGAACTTGCGCTCTTTCGACGTTCACCGGCGCCACGTTCCTGACCGAATGGCGGCTCGACGATCGGTATCTGAGTCTTTTCGTCGTGTGATGCGAATGAGTCTGCCCGAGGTCGGCGTGCGCTCGCGTCAGGCTCTCAGCCAGCTCGGTGAGCGCGTGTGGGCCCCACGAGCGCGGCCGAGATGGCTCCCCGCAGGTGCGGCAGCGCCCCCGGTTCGGGGTCTTGACGATGTGGATGGGGTTGTGCAGTGCCTGCGGCGTCAGGATCCGGAGACGCTGGATCGATCGGTTGAGGCCGCGGACAGAGTGCTTCGGGGAGAAGTGCCTATCCTCGGACTAGGATGGGTCGAGGTCGGGGAGGATCCAGCGTGGGACATCGATCCCGTGACGCGCTGTCGGGCGCCGCGGCGGCACTGGAGCAGGATCGCGTATCTCGATCCCAAGGAAGTTGGCGACAGCAAGTTCGTCTGGGAGCTCAACCGTCATCAGTTCCTGATTTGGATTGCGCAGGCGTATCGGATTACCGGGAAGCCAGAATACGCGCGGCGCGCATGGGATCTGGTGCATTCATGGATTCGTGCCAACCCACCTGGCGTGGGTGTCAACTGGGCGAGCAGCCTGGAAGTTGCGTTTCGGGCCATTGCCTGGTGTTGGGTGTGGCACCTCGCCGCGCCGGATCGGTTCCTCGGTTCCCGTGAACGGAGGACGATCCTCGGGATTCTCGCTCTCCACGGACGCCACATCGCCTCGTACCTGTCGACATATTTTTCGCGAAATACTCACCTGACTGGGGAGGCTCTCGGGTTGTGCTACCTGGCTGCCGCGTGGCCGACGAGCCGCAGGAGCGCGGCTTGGTGGCGGCGCGGGCATGCGGTTCTCCTGCGAGAACTCGAGTGGCAGGTGCTTCCGGACGGCATGCAGTTCGAGCGTAGTTCATGCTATCACCGGTATACCCTGGACTTCTATCTCCACTTCGCCCTGCTGATCCAGCAGTGGCAACGGATAGTACCGGCCGCGCTGCTGAGGCGCATCAGAGAGATGGCGCTGGTTCTTCGGGGGCTGCGAGGTCCTGATGGGCTGCTGGTCAATCTTGGTGATGATGATGGGGGGGAATGTCTCCCGCTTGGCCAGTTGGACCCGCGAGATCCGTCTCTGACGCTTGCCGTCGCGAGCATTCTTCTCGACGAGCCGGTGTTGTGGCCTGGGACATCGGGAAGTGGTGCTGTGGTGTGGCTGACTGGGGAAGCTGCGTTCCTTGGTGCGGTCAACAGCGCGGGAAGCGGTGCAAAACCGTCGCATCACATAGTGCTCGCGTCTGCGGGAATCGTCATGTGTCAGGAGGCCGGGGACTTCGTCGTCGCGAGCACGGGATCCCGCGATCCGGCTGGCCGCCGCCCGGCGCACTCGCACGACGATGCGTTCTCCGTAGAGCTTTGGTGTGGAGGCCGGCCGGTCCTCATTGATCCTGGGACCTTCACCTACACCGGAGATCAGGTTCAGCGCTCGTGGTACCGCTCGGCCGCGGCACACAACTCTCTCATGATCGACGGATGGCCCTCATCGCCGAGCAGCGGACCGTTCGGGTGGCGCGACCTGTCGACCGGGGCTCTCCGGTCCTGCATCTCGAGCAAAGCAGCAGTGATGATTGAAATGGCGAGGTCCTTCAGAGGAATGGAGGATGTGGGCCCACACTGCCGCCGCATCCTGGGCTGGTTCGGTGTTGGCTGGGTACTGTGGGACCGGGTTCTGGGCCACGGATTACACGATGTGGCGGTGCGATTCCAGCTCCCACCTGGGCAGCGACCCGCTCTCCTCTTTGCGGGGAAGCTGGTTGAGGACGGCTCTGTGTCACTCGCGCACTCGCCAGTCTCACCCAGGTACGGTCAGCTCGTTCCAAGTGAGGCGTTCTCCATCTCCGGCCGGGTCAACCTTCCCGCAGATCTCGTCACGGTCATTGTCCCGCAAGGGCCAGGTCGCACCAGCTTGACGCAGACGAGTGTTTGCACGCTTGATCCCCAGCTCGAACGCCCTTGCGCGGAGCGGAGAGTGGTGGTCCGAGACACGCACGGAGGCATTGTGCATGAAATTGAACTTCGCGCGGCATTGAGTCCTGCCGGCGCGAGCGAAGACGAGACGGAGGACGCGACAACCTCTTGGACTCGAACTAGCCTCTCTGGTGGCCCCTCGGTCAGGCTGGTTGCGAACCCGCCGGCGGGCGAGATCCGCGTTGTGCATGTCTGATTGGCCTGGCACGCTGCTGGTGGCGCATCCAAGGCAAGAGGGGGCAGGAAGCCTGCCCTCGCACGAAGTGGGGCGGAAGCAGGCCACAGACACCGTCTGGACTTCGGAGGGGACGGGAGCGTCGTCAAACCCGCAATCCGGAGATAGGATCAAGGCGGGCGCGCAGTTTGCACGGGGGGTCGGGGTGGCAGCCGCGCCGGATTGAATCAGGGAGCATTCTGATGCCGGTCGTGGAGACCGCACGCCGACTCCGCCGGATCTACCAGACTCGGGGTTTTGTAGGGCCGAGATACAATGGGATTTGGGGAAAGGTCAGGATGATGCGGCAGAAACACCTGTGTCGCCGCGAGCGGGTCCTTTACTGCGGTCCTGAACCGCCGGTTGTCTCGTCGGCGGGTTAAATAGCGGGGTCCATCTGAACGTTATCGAGAGCTTCCAGGCGAGCATTCCTCACATACCAGCGTTTGAGGCTGCGTTTAGCCGAGGGTACGCGGCGGCGTGGCCCCAGTACTTTGCGAAGGGGGACCGTCTGACACTGGCCGTGATCGACGGTGAAGTGACGGGATTCGGCTGGTTCCAGAAAGGGTCAATAGCTCGGCGGACCTACTACACTCCGCTAGCGGAGGATGACTATCGACTCTACCGAGGTGGCGTCTTTCCCGCCTTCAGGCGAAAAAAGATGCGAACGACTCGACACTATCCACTCGCGCGATATCTCGTCGAGAGAGGCGCCCGACGGATCTTCGTCGAGGTTTGGGAGGACAACATACCAAGAGGTTTGGGAGGACAACATACCAAGCATAGGTATGCCGCCGCCAGAATGAAGAACGAGGTCGTGGATTCAAACAAAGCCGACCGCGACAGGTACAGCGCGAACCTGCTGAAGCCGAACAGCACGCTCGCAGCCGTGGCGATCTCGAGGTCGTCGGTCAATTCCCTGACCGTCAGGAACAGGAGCGCGATCGAGAGGGTGCCGAGCAATGCGCTCAAAGCGCGGGCCGTGACGATGCTTGCGTCGAACACCGCAAAGGCCGCGAGGGACAGGCCATGGAAGGCGGGCGAGAGAAAAAGGTGCAGGCGCCCGTCCATGAACCGATCTCTGACCAGAAGGAAGTTCTTCGTGGAGTTCGTCCACCGTCCCTCGTCCGCGTTCAAGTCGGGGAAATGTCCCAGCGCGGCGAAGCGCAGTACGGCCGCCGCACCGAGCAAGAGCAGGATGGGCCACGTTGGGCGTTGCATGAGGGTCGGAGGCGGGTCCAGGGATTCGGCGGCCCGTGCCGTTCGGCGACGACGGCCGCGGGGCGGAGCTTTACTACCCTGAGGCCCACCGGAGTCTAACGGAGCCGGAGATCTCGAAGCAACGCTGAACTCCCGCGGCCCGGCAACGAACGCCATACGGCCGCGACAGGCGTCACTCGCCGTAGCGGTCCACCTTGCGGTAGACGAGCAGGCCGGCGAGCTTGAAGCCGCGCAAGCGTGCCGTGAGCGAGAAGCCCGCGCGCTCGATCCCGCGAATGGAGAGGATGTTGTCGGGAGCTACCCACATGTACAACCTGTCGGCGACGCCACGTCGGAAGACGTCTTGCGCGATGTACTGCAGCGCACGCGGGTACAACCGCATGCCGCGAAACGCCGGCGGCGTGTCGCATTCGCCGATCACGGGAATCTCGGGGTCGAAGCCGAATTGCGCGAGCAGGATCAGGTCGCCGAAGAGCCAGCTCTGGTGAGCGACGGTGCCGTTGAGAATCACGGCGTAGCAGTGGCGCTTTTCCGTCAGCCTGGCGTCGATGGCGCGGAAGCTGGAAGGGTTCTCGGGGGTGAACCGTTGAATGACCACGTCGTCGGCGACAGCGACGTCCGTGCGCGCGTCGGAAGGTGCCAGCTGATAGAGAAGGAAGTCAATGCGCTTGGGCCGGAGCACCTGGACCAGCTCGCGCCCGCTCGATCGGCGCAGACGTCGGACTGCTAGCCGGATCATCTGCCGTCATGCGATGTCGCGCGCCCGAGCCTGCGCAGCATCCAGGTCCACAGAGCATGACGGCGAGGCCGCAGAACCAGCGAGAATGGGGCTTCGTAGCTTACCTTTGTGGGACGGAACTTCATCTTGAAGACCCGAAGGCCCTCGTCTCCCTCGGTGCCGAGGTTGTATCCCTTGACACCCGCACGGTGAGCTTCGCGCATCGCGGTCCAGTGCAGGAAAGCGGACGGAGAAGGGAGCTTGCCCAAGCGCTCCACGTCCATGGCTCCCGCGACATAATGGCTGGTGTCGCGATCGCGCACGAGGAGAACGAACTCTATCGGCTGGTCGTCGATCGAGACGCTGTAGATTGTGGCGGCGCCCGTGGCGGTCGCCAGGTCGACGAGTCGCTCGTAGCTTCGTAGCGATCGCCGGTAGATCCGGCGGCCCTTGCGCCGGTCCATCGCTTCGACGAGCGGCCAGACCACACGCAAAGATGCGCTGTCATGAGTTTGCGTGACGGTGTATTCGGCCTTGATCGCCTTGCGAATGTCGTAACGGAGCCCCTTTTGGAACGATTTGAGGAGCTCGTCGTCTTCCGATTCCTGCTCGACGACGAGCTCGTGATCGAAGTGGCCCAAGAACGGAAACGTGTCTGCTTCCAGGACGGTCCCGGCTTGCCCCAAGCGGCCCCGGAGAGAGTCGTCGGCGGTGGAGAAACGGAGGCACATGTATCCGAGACGACGCGTATACGGGACGAGTTCTGCAATCGCACGCTCGGGCAACGACCCGTCGGGGCGCAGCGATACCGGCCCGCAGCGCACAACGCCGTAGCGGAATCCGGGAAGCCGGAGCGTGAGGACGCACACGAAGACCGTGTCTTCGGAACCATCGCCGTAACAGAAGTAGTTCGGCTCCAACGCCGCCTGACGGAGCGCCTCGTTCCACAGCGGGTATTGGTACAAGTGCGCTGCCGTCGCACGTAGACGTTCGTTCCACCCGGCGAGGTCACGGCGCGCGATCGGCCGCCATCCCGCGGATTGCGACGACGAGCTGCCGCGAGGGCGCGTATCCGCCCGCGTCTCCTCGGCGGCCACGCTCACGGGCGTCGCTTTCCGTTGGGCCCGATCGCCCGGGTCGTGGTGGTCGCCATAGGAATTTGCTTCCCCGATCCCAAATATCGCCACAGGAATTTGCTTTCCCCGATCCCAAATATCGCCCGTGGGACCGGAGGCGTCCAGCCAGTGGGATGAGGGTACCCGGGCAGTCCCCGGTCGCTCGCATGCCGGGTACGGGACGATTCGTACCACGGCTCGGCTGTGTGCCAGCCGGCAGGTCGGTCCTAGGTACCCCCGGGTACCGCTAATAGCCCCGAACCCAAGAGCCGGGGCTACCGGTACAGCTGCGTTCTCTAGGCGGAACCGGAACCAGCCGCCGCGCGAACCCTCCGGGCTCGCGCGGGTGGGGCACGGGAACGACGCCTCGCCGCTGCGGCACGACGGAAGTGATCGAGGATGCGGTTGATCACCTGGGGCTGCGTGATGAAGGCAACATGCGCATGGTTTGCCCGCAGCGGGGACATTCCAGGGGCTCAACCTCGAAAATGCGGCGTAACAGCTCGGCCCAGCGGCGGCGGGCCTCGTGGAGCGGGACGGGGACGGGCGCGGCGTACACGGTCTGCTGCCCCTCGGTGCCGGCTCGCCGCCTGATGCCCCGCGGGTACGTGATGCGTACCAGCCATAGTAGCGCTGGAGCACTTGGCCCTTGTTGGGAATGTGGCTCGTCACGCGCGCCAGAAACTCCATGACGTCCAGTGTCTCGCTGCCCGCGGTGGGACCCGTCGGCTTGTCACAGTCGAAGATCTTTCCTATCCTATCGGCTCGACCGCCGGAGCAGTGCCAACGCGCGACGTCCTGGAAGCCCGTATGTCCAGCGCTTGGAGTCCGCAGCCAACCGGAAACCTGAGATCGGCAAGCAAAGGTCGCTTTGAAGGGACGGATCCCGCCGATAGGGTT
>JAOTWK010000411.1 GCA_029862935.1 Gemmatimonadota bacterium
GTGGAAAACGAGCTGGTCGCCCCGGCCACCCGAGCGGTGGAGCGAGACGCGCAACGGTACGAAGCCGCTCGCGCGGCCATTGGATTCACTGACGAGGATGAGATCGAGATCACCTGGGCGACCACGAGAGGAGACACCCTGCTCGCGTGGCCGGACCCGCCGGCCCACGCGCCCGGCACACCGGCAGCGGTCGATTCGGCGCTGGCGCGCCGCTGGAACGTACGCGACGCCGTTGGCGCCGGCCCCATGCTCGTCGTCGACGGTGCCGTCCGTGTGACGACAGACGAAGAGATATTCTTCGGCAGCGCGATACCGAGGACGCACCCCCGCACTGCCGTGGGTCGCACGGCCGATGGGGACCTGATCCTGCTCGTGGTCGACGGCCGCCAACCGGCGAGCCGCGGCGTGGACCTGGTGGAGCTGGCCACCATCATGCGTGATCTTGGCGCAGAACGAGCCTTGAATCTCGACGGAGGAGGTTCCTCGGCACTCGTGGTGCGAGGACGGCTCCTCAACCGCCCACTCGGTGACTCGACGCAGCGCGAGGTGGTGTCGGCATTGGTCACCTACTGCCCTGGGCACGCACGCGGAGAC
This sequence comes from Gemmatimonadota bacterium, assembly GCA_029862935.1. The sequence continues at coordinate 595 of JAOTWK010000411.1, forward strand.
CGGGAGACACCGTGACGAGTGACACGCCGCCCCCACACATGACACCCGAGGAGTTCCGCGCGGCCGGTCATGCCGTGATCGACTGGGTGGCACATTACCTCGAGACGCTGGAGCAGTACCCCGTGCTGGCGCAGGTGGAACCCGGAGCCATCCGCGACCACCTTCCCGACACACCGCCACGTGCAGGCGAGCCGCTCGAAGCCATCCTGGCCGACCTCGACAGGATCATCCTTCCCGGCATCACACACTGGCAGTCTCCCCGATTCTTCGGCTACTTCCCGGCAAATGCCTCACCTCCGGCGATCCTCGGTGACCTCGTGTCGTCGGGTCTCGGCGTGCAGGGAATGCTCTGGTCCACGAGCCCCGCGTGTACGGAACTCGAGACCCACGTGCTCGACTGGCTCGTCGATCTCCTGGGGTTGCCGCCGGCGTTCAGCTCGTCGGCCAGTGGAGGCGGCGTGATCCAGGATACCGCATCCTCCGCTACGCTCTGCGCGTTGCTCGCAGCCCGCGAACGCACAACCGACTTTGCCACCAACCGCACTGGCGTCGATCGCCCGTTGACGGCCTACGCCTCCTCCCAGGCGCATTCGTCCGTCGAGAAGGCCATCGCGATCGCCGGTGTCGGCAAGGACCGGTTGCGGCTCATCGAGGTCGACGACCACTTCGCCATGCGCCCGGACATGCTCGAGCGAGCGATCCGAGCCGACCTCGACGCCGGGCTCACTCCATTCTTCGTGTGCGCCACGGTTGGCACCACGTCGGTCACGGCCATTGACCCCGTGCCGGCGATCGGGGAGATCTGCAAACACCACGGACTCTGGCTCCACGTGGACGCCGCCCTCGCCGGAAGCGCAGCCATCTGTCCGGAGTTTCGCTGGGTCCATGATGGTGTGGAACTGGCAGACAGCTACTGCTTCAATCCGCACAAGTGGCTGCTCACCAACTTCGATTGTGACTGCCTCTATGTCGCGGACCGGGAGACGCTCATCAGGGCGCTGAGTGTCGTGCCCGAATACCTTCGCAACGTGGCCACGGAGTCGGGAGCCGTGTTCGACTACCGGGACTGGCACGTGCCGTTGGGGCGCCGGTTTCGCGCGCTGAAGCTGTGGTTCGTGCTGCGGCACTATGGCGTCGACGGGCTACAGCGCCATATCCGGCATCATGTGCAGCTGGCCCGCACCGTGGCAGGCTGGGTGCGAGACGATCCGGCATTCGAGCTCGTTGCCCCGGTTCCCCTGAACCTCGTGTGCTTCCGCCACCGCGGCGACGACGCCTTCAACGAGGCCCTGCTGAGCCAGCTCAACGCTTCCGGGAAGCTGTTCCTGACGCACACCAAACTCGGTGATCACCTGGTCCTGCGGTTGGCGATCGGCGGGACGTACACCGAGCAGCGTCACGTGCAAGCGGCGTGGGACACCATTCGTGCCTCCGCGCAGGCGCTCTCAACGGAGCGCCAATGAGCAGCCACAGACAGCGCGTTCGGCGGCGGCCATGACAGGGCGCAGTCCCGGGTTCATGCCGCGACTTCACCGATGGCTCGTCCTGATCGGCCTCTTCATGATGGCAAGCCCATTCTTGCTCACGCTGGTCTCGCGCGGTTCCCTGCACTCCAATAGCGACTGGGCGGCTGGCCTCGAACGGCGGGTCGATTCACTGATCGAGCTGGGACAAGGCGGAACGTCACCCGATTCGGCCGTCATCACGATGCAGCTGTCTGCCGCTGAGCGTGGACTCGAGCGCGCGCGATATCACCTGACTCGCGCGGAGGCGAGGCTCGAGGCCCTATGGCGATGGAACGGCCAGGGACCGCTGCTCATCGTGGCGGGAGCGATTCTCGTCTTCCTTGGATATCGCGTCTTTCGGTTCGAGCAGTTCGGCGATTGACCCGCCGGTCCCGCGGGCCAGTGCGGAAAGGAGTCGGTTGAATGCAGTTCGACCTGGCTTCCGGGATGGCGGTGCTCAGCCGCACCCCGGCGGTGCTCGATGCGCTATTACGCGACCTGCCCACTGAGTGGGTCGGCGCCACGGAGGGACCCGATACCTGGAGCCCCTACGACGTAATCGGACACTTGATTCACGGCGAGGAAACCGACTGGATCCCGAGGGCGCGCATCATCCTGGCTGACGGAGAGCACCGTCGCTTCGAACCGTTCGATCGCTTCGCGCAGATCGAGAAGTCGAGGGGTCGGACGTTGCACCACCTGCTCGACGAGTTTCGTCGGCGGCGGGGCGAGAATCTCGAAACGCTCGCCTCATGGGCTCTGAGCGCGACCGATCTTGAGCGGCGTGGCCGTCATCCCGAACTGGGCGCCGTGACGCTGGGTCAGCTGCTCGCTACCTGGGTCGCCCATGACTTGGGACACATCGGACAGATTGTTCGCGTCATGGCCAAGCAGTATGCCGAGGCGGTGGGGCCGTGGAAAGCCTACATGTCTGTGTTTCGGCTCTGATGATCGGTGTCCCCAAGGGAGGACATCGACAGACGGGCGAGCACCCGGGCATCTACCAGTAACCCAAATAGGGTAAATGGTTTAGCTCACCATCCGGTGCGGGCACACCCCTTGCCTCCGTGGTCGCTGGGGCCTCACTGGAGGGTGTCATGTCCCGCAGTCGTCTGATCATGGGTTTGGCGTTGGCCATCGGGTTCGCAGGGCTTCCTGGCACGACCGGCGCACAGCAACTGCGCGTCCTCCCTCCCCGTCACATGCTGGGCATCAACGGCACCGTCGTGCGACCGGTCGGAGAGTTCCAGCAGTTCGTAGACTGGGGAGGCGGACTCGGCATGTACGGCGTCGTCAACCTCTCGCCGGACGGACTCGTCGGTCTTCGGTTCGATGGATCGTTCGTCCTCTACGGCCACGAGCGCTACGCGACACCGTTGAGCCCCTGGGTACCTCGAGTGTGGGTCGACGTGAACACCGACAACATGATTCTGAGCTTGGGCCTCGGCCCGCAGCTCACGTTCGGTAACGGCCCGGTCCGACCCTACGTGTTTGGCACGGCGGGATTGGCCTACTTCACGACCGTGTCGTCGGTCAAAGGTGCCGATAACCTCGACGCCTTTGCCCAGAGCACCAACTTCGACGACGTCACCGCAGCACTCACCGGAGGCGGCGGCATGCTGTTCCGACTCACACGAGGCCGACATCCCGTGTCGCTCGACCTCTCGGTACAGTCCACCTATCACGGAGAGA
>JAOTWK010000412.1 GCA_029862935.1 Gemmatimonadota bacterium
CTCGAGAGCCTCGTGGGCTCGTGCGTTGGTGAGCGGCTGATCTCGAAGTCCACCAACTCTTCCTTGACCAGCGAGCGCAGCCGACCATCCGAGTCCATGACCTGCACCGTGTACGTATCCTCGTTGAGCCGCCGTCCGCGCACGATCTCTCCATCTTGCGTGACCGCCATGACCGGCCGGTTGATGGGTATGACCGAGTTGTACGGATCGAGTAAGGAGCGCTGCAGAGCGCCGGGAGTACGAACGGCGCCAACGTCGCTCAGATCAGGCGCGGCGCGCGGCCCGATCCCGTTCACACGGTGACACGACGCGCAATCGCCGGCCCCAGCGAAGACGGCACGGCCGCGCTCGGCGTCCCCGATCCGCACAGCGACCCCGCCCGGGTCGAAGCCGGCCCGGATGTAGGCGATGATCCCGTCGAGCTCTGCCGCGGAGAAGTCGAAGGCCGGCATGCGCGAATCGCCTACTCCGGCGGTGATCACTCGTCTCAAGTCCTCGTCGGAGCGGGGGCCGCGAAACTGGCCTCGTCTCAAGTCGATCCCGTCGACGCGCGCGCCCTGGGGTCCGTGGCAGAGCGCACACTCCGACACGTAGAGTCGGGATCCCGCCTCCACGGCCGCGGAAGTGTACTGGTGGTCGCCGAGCGCCTGGGCGGAAGCCGGGGCGGCCGTCATCTGCAGGGCCGCGATCGCGGCCGTGCACGTGGCGGAGGTGCGAAGGAATGAGTGCATTGGCTTTCTCAGCTCAAGTCACGTGGGATTGCCGACGGGAGGCCAACATCGAACGGGCCGAACGCATGGCGCAAGGTGGCCTACCTAGCCTTCCCCTACACCTTCCTCGACGATCGTTTCCTCACGGACCGCCTCGGCAAGCCGCGCGTCCGGGCCGACCACCCGCCGGATCCAAGTCCCCCGGACGAACCAACCCACCGCGATTACGCCGGCCAGAACGTTGGAGATCGGGAACGACCAGAAGATTCCATCGGGCCCTAGTCCCCCAGGCATCGCGAGCACCCACGCCACGGGAAAGCGCATGACCCAGAACGAGAGGATGGACAGCGACATCGCGGCCATTGTGTTGCCCGCGCCGGCCAGCGCGCCGCTCATGACCATCTGGATGCCGAAGAAGCCGAACGCCGGAGCCATGATGTGCATGAAGCGCGTTCCGATCACGATGACCTCCGGCTCGCCCGGTACGAAGGCGCGCGTGATCGGCTCGGCCATTAGCCAGAGCAGGACGCCAGCCGCCGTGAGCCCGAGAAAACCAGCGGCCATTCCGAGCCTGGCCGCCTCGCCGGCTCGTTGGTCCTGCATCGCCCCGACGTTCTGGCCCACGACCGTCGACGTCGCCATCGACAGGCCCATCGCCGGGATGATCACGAAGGACAGAATCCGCGCCCCGATGCCGTACGAGGCGATCACGGTCGTTCCGAACGACGCCACCAGAAGCATCATGACCGCAATGCCCAACGCGCGCGTCGACTGCTCGATCGAGGAAGGGATCCCGAGCCTGAGGATCTTCATGATGAGCGCGCGGTCCGGCGCCATGTGCCGGAGCCGTAGGTGGATCCCGTACCGGCCACTGAACAGGATGACCAATCCGACTGCCCCCGCGAGGCCCTGCGAGCCGATGGTCGCCCACGCGGCCCCGACCACGCCCATGGCCGGCACCGGGCCCCATCCCAAAATGAACAAGGGATCGAGAAAGAAGTTGAGCACCACGGTTCCCGCCACGACGATCATCGGCGTCTTCACGTCTCCGACGCCCCGCAGTAGGGACTGAAACACGAAGTAGACGAACACCGCTGCGAGCCCGAGGAAGGACACCTCCAGGTACTCGACGGCGAGCCGCTCCACACTCGGCTCCGGACCGAAGAACCCCACCAAAGGCGCAGAGAGGACGAACCCCATGACAGAGAGCACGACCGAAATCAGCGTCACCACACCGAGCGTTTGGCCCGCGGCGTGGTCAACGGCGTCCTGATCTCGTGCGCCGAAGGTCTGGGCAACCAAGATCGCGCCTGCGATCGACATGCCACCGCCAGCCGAGATCATGAAGAACAGGATCGGGAACGACAGTGAAACCGCAGCCACCGCCTCGGCGCCGAGGCGACCGACCCAGAACGTGTCGATCAACTGGTAGAGCGACTGGAACACATTGGTCGCGACGATCGGAATCGCTAGCGCGACTAAGACGCGGAGGATGGGGCCGGACGTGGTGTCGTGGCCACCACCCCTGCGGAGCCCCAGCGGGCGTGGCGAGCGGCCTGCCGGCGCAGGAGCGGCGCCGGCGCCATCCCTCGGTTGTGTCGGTGTGCCCAACCCACCCCCTTCTCGGATCCGCCTGCAACACCGCGCCAAGTCTAACAGCGGGAGCAACAAATCAGGTGTCAGCCATGTACTTGATTTCCGGGGGCTCGCGCTCCGCGCCGGGATGGATACTTTTGTGCCACCTTCCCGAACATGCCCTTCATCAGCACCCTCGAGCGTTCCAGAAGGAGCCCCGAAAATCATGCAGCGTCGTTGGAAGTTGGGTGGAACCGCCCTCGCACTCGTGACATGGGCCGTGTCGACAGGCGCCACGTCCTTGCTCGCGCAGAATCCGGATCAGTGGCTGAACGCGCCCGTACCTCCCTCGGGCCGGCAGATCATCCCCTTCTTCGAGGGTTGGTACGCCAATCCCGACGGCACCTACACCCTTTCGTTCGGATACCTCAACCGGAATCCGGACACAACAGCCGATATCCCGCTGGGTGAGCGCAACCTCATCGAGCCATCGAAGTACGACGGCGTACAACCCACGCACTTCCTCCCGAGCCGCCGGCGCGGATGGTTCGCGATCACGGTCCCGGCGGCCGAACGCGACCAGGACGTATGGTGGTCTCTCACCGGGCGCGACGGTCAGGTGTACAGGGTGCCCGGACGGACGAGCGCCGGTGCTTACCAGCTCGACTGGAACGCCCGCCCCCACGGGAGCCTTCCACCGCTCATGTGGTTCGACTCAGAGCGCAACGCGCGTCAAGGACCGGAGGGGATCCGCGCCTCGCAGGCGTTGACCACCTCGGTCGGCCGCCCGGTGACACTAGCCGTGAGCACGCGGGACCCCTCGGTGCGTGACCCCTCCGATCGCCGTTTTGCGGAGCCGCTCGACGTGCGCGTCATCTGGTCCACGTATTCAGGACCGGTCGGAGCAGTGACGTTCACCCGAGATGAGTCGATGCCCGCACCCGAGCCCGCAGGTGGGCGAGGGGGGCCACCCCCTCCCGAGGCGATCATGCTCGACGGGGTGGCCGGGACGGCCCGCGTGATGGCCACCTTCAGCGTGCCGGGCGAGTACGTCATGCTCGCCCAGGCGGACAACTGGCGGTCGCCCGATAGTTCGGCCGGAGACCAGTGCTGCTGGACCAACGCCTATCAGCGCGTGATCGTCACCCCGTAATTGCTGGATAAGTAAGGCGCTGCCTTGCGTACAGGCGGCCCGCATCGTCATTAATTAGGGCGTTCCACCCGAGCATGAATAGGAGACAGATCATGGTCACACCCGGAACGAATGTGCGGACCAGAAGTTGGATCGTCGTCGGTCTGGCGCTGGTCGCGGCGTTCGCATTCCAGACAGAGGCTCAGGCCCAGGCCCAGTTCGCCTCAGCGGACGACGACGCACGCGCGGTCACTTTTTCCGGTGAGGTCGCGTCGCTCATCTATGAGAACTGCACCGTGTGCCACCGCGAGGGCGGCATCGGCCCGATGGAGCTGGCGAGCTACGAGGACGTCCGCCGCTATGCGCAG
>JAOTWK010000413.1 GCA_029862935.1 Gemmatimonadota bacterium
GGGAGGCACACAATGAGATGGAACAGGACGATGGCGGCCGTCGGCGCAGCGCTCGCGCTTGCGTGTTCACCGCCAGAACAGCGACAGGAACTGGAGCTGGGCCACGTGGCCGATCCGGTGGCAGTGGCCCAGACGACCGGACAGGGCAGTGCGTGGGACGCGATCTCGGCGAGACGTCCCGAATGGTTGGATGGCACGCGAGAGACCAGGGTGTACCTGGTGCTGCGGTGCACGGAACTCACGTGCCTGCGATGGCTCGAGACCGATCTGGTCGAGCGGATCAACTACAAGTCGGAAGCCAACGGATCGGCAGCCATCGCCGTCTACTTCAAGACGCGCGAGCCGATCGAGCGTCCCCAGCTGGCCACGCGTGAGTAATCGCGGGCGTGGTAGGGCAAGAGAGCGACGAACCTCAGCCCCGAGCGTCACGCGGCGCTCGGGGCTTGCGGTTGGGGGCGCAAAACCCGACCAGTTCACTTCAATTGTGGCGGTTCTGCGACTCGTGCGCTCGCACTAACCGCGCTGCACTCTGGCAAACGTCGGTAAGACAATTCCCGTCGGTGTTCCTCGCGGCCCGCCGCCTGACAGACGCCGCTGTACGACGCCCGCCCGACGCCGATACGTTTGGAATACCGATGGGGTTCTCGAAGCCCTCTGCCTCGGAGGCCGCATGAGACGCCCATCCATTCTCGCCACGGCCCTTGTGGCTGTTACACTGTGCGGGCCCCTGCGTGCGCAGCAGACTGATCTGCCAAACCGTACCCTTGAGCAACGATTCCTGCGCGGGAGTTACCTGAGTGTTTCCACCTGGGTCGCGTCGATCGCGTACGCCAAGTCGATGGGACAGACGCCGGAGGATTTTGGCAGATGGGTGGGCAAGCTCTATGCTCCTAGCTGGTCGGGCTTGAGAGGACAAGGGCCGCAAGCCGTGGTCCGGGGAATGCACCGCAACTTCACGACGTATGACGGTGCGGTCATGGAGATCGTGGAGGCTTCGGAGAGCTCCATCACGGTGCGAGCCAACCGGCCCTACATCGGTTTCTACTTCGGTGATGATCTTCAGTCGCGTGGTGTCACGGTGGAGGAGTATGAGCAGGTCTTTCAAGTGATGAACGAGGAGATCTGCCAATACCTCGAACTCACGTGTAAGCAGCGAGTCGAGGAGGGTTGGGTCGTGACGACGATCGCGGTAAAGGAGTGAGCCAAGCTCGTCCACTGTGAGCCCCCCCCCGGCCCTGTGCCGGGCGGGGTCGTCTCAGCCCCGAGCGTCACGCGGCGTTCGGGGCTTGCGGTTGTCGTATCGTTTCCGGTGGTCACGGGCACGAGTGCCGCCGGAGTAGCGCCTGCCACTCCTGGAGAAATGTGAAGCAAGACACTTCCATTGCTGCGCGCCTGCACGTCTTGTCACTCGGGGCGAGCCGTTCCATATTGGTCACAAGAAATCGCCCGTCGCTGGCCTCCCCTCCGGCCGCGCCGCATGCGTGACGCCGCTCCACGCTTTCGACGCCACCACCCGACGAGACCGCCGTCCCGCCGACGGAGGAAGTCTCCGTCACTTTCTCCTCATGGGGGTGCGGTATGCGCTACCTACGCCTCGCATTGCTCCCGCTGCTGCTCGTCGCTTGTACGGACCAGGAACCGATCGCGCCGGATATCACGCTGGCACCGATGTTCAACGCGGCCGGCAACTCCCATCAGCTCACGACCACATTTGAGGGCCCGACGACGGGCTTCATCACCGACCCGCTCGCGGTCGCGGCCCGGTGCCCAGAGGGGTTCCAGTGGATCCTGCAGTCCGCGGGCTCGGGTGAGATGGTGAGCCCCGGCTACGCGGGTCAGTTCACGCTCACAACCGAGCACTGCAGCCGCTGGGTCACGGGACCTCCCGATCGAGCGACGGGCAAGGTCGTCGGGAGGATCGGACGGGGTCTGATGACCATGACCACGCCGGTGGGTGATCTCACGATGGCCTACGACGGCACCTTCGTCTTCGAAGGTGACTTGAGCATCTCCGCTTGGGTGAGCAAGGTCAACTCGAGCTACGCGATCGTGGGCGGCACCGGCGTCTTCGCGGGCGCCTCCGGTCACGGGCATATCGCCATCACCGACCAAAGCGGGTACGGTTCGGGTCACCACGAGGGCTCACTGGTCTACCACGACTGACGCCTGCCGCAAGGACCGCCCGGCCCCGTGCCGGGCCGTGTCGTTTCCAGCCCCGAGCGTCACCCGGCGTTCGGGGCTTTCGATCTCACCAACTGCCACGCGTAGGAGCGTTGCCGTTTGCGTTGCCGGTTCTCCCGGCAAAGTACGGCAACGGCAACGGTAGAATGTCGTACCCGACGCCCGGAAGCCCAGGAAAACCGGCATAATGTCGTTTTCCCTATGATCCCTGAGCCGCATCGGGTTGCGCGCAATCGCTCGCAGGCTCGTGCTCGCACGCGTGCTCGCCGTCGCTGCCGCTCCGGCGTCGCAACAGGGGCTCGCGGGTTGACCTCCCCATTACGTCCCACCCGCACCGCACGGTTCGCTCACGCGTCAAATCCCGCCGTCGGCCCACCGCACTTTCGCCGACGGTCCTCGCCTGAGGCTCGGGGCTCATGGTCGCATCCCGCCGCCGTCCAGTAATCGGCCTCGCCGCGCCGGCACCGTCTGTTACTTGACGGTCTCTTGACGACACCCGCATTGTTTGCGGACCGTCCGCCGTCGAAGGGAAATCCGTGAGCGATTCCAACGGGAGTGCAGCCTGGCGGTGTTCCCCGCTGTGGGTGATGGCCGCCTGGCTGGGCATCGCCGCTGTGCTGTCGCTGTTCGCCGTCCAGTTGGAGGAGGTGCTGCACGTCGGGGCCACGGTGCCGGGCAGCGAGTCCGCCGCGGCGCAGCACGCGCAGGCGTCCCTGCCGGCCGGGGATGCCGAGTACGCGGTGCTGGTCGCGCGCGGCATCGACCCGCGCGCTGGCCCGCGCGACGCCGCCCGACTGGACTCCCTCGCGGCGGCGGTGCGGGCCGCACCGTTCGTGATCCGCGTCCGAACGTACGAAGGAGTCACCGACAGCCTGCTCCGAGGCGTCGGTGGCACCGTCGTGCTCGCGGTGGTGGACTCGGCCGCATCGGCCGACCACGCGATTCCCACCCTGCGCGACATCACGCGACCGTTCGCCGAGCGGTGGGGCGCCGGCGGCGTGACGCTGCGCTGGACCGGGGAAGCGGCGATCAATCACGATGTGCGCCAGGCCAGTGCCCGCGACGCCAAGCGGGCCGAATGGCGTGCGCTCCCCGTCACGGCCGTCATCCTCGTCGCGGCATTCGGTACTGTCGTCGCCGCCGGGGTACCGGTGCTGGTGGGGGTGCTGACCATCGTCTGCGCGCTCGGCACGGCCGGACTGGTGGGCCGGGTGGTCCCCCTCTCGCTCCTGCTCCAAAGTCTCGTCACGATGATTGGCCTGGGGCTGGGCATCGACTACGGCCTGCTGATGGTGAGCCGGTACCGCGAAGCACGTGCGGCCGGCATGGCTCGCCGGGAGGCCGGCCGGCTCGTCGCCTCGCGCGGGGCGCGCACGATTCTCCTGTCCGGTGCGGCCGTCATGCTCGGATTCGCCGGACTGCTGGCCGTGCCATCGCAGGAACTGCGGTCGGTCGGGTTCGGCGGGTTCGTCGTCGTGGCGTTCGCCGTCGCACTGGCGACGACGCTGCTGCCGCGGCTGCTGGTGCTGCTGGGACCTGCGCTCGACTGGCTGCGGTTCCGGCGGCCCGCGCCGACCACCTCCAACGGCTGGCAGCGC
>JAOTWK010000414.1 GCA_029862935.1 Gemmatimonadota bacterium
TTCCTCCACAGGAGGGAGGATTCGGATTTGCCGTGGCCGCGCTGTCGGATGGGACGCTGATCATCAAGTCACCGCGGATCTTCCGGAGCGACTTCTCGGAGGGGCTGCAACGGCGTGATGAAGACTACTACACCATCTCACCAGTGGGCGAGTTCCTCGATAGCGTCGGCACCTTTGTGGGGACAGAGAATTTCGTCGAGACGGCGAGAGACGGAGACAACTTCATGGTGAGTATCACCGGTCCGCCGTTTGGGCGCACGCCGGTGCTCACGGCACACGGCGAGAAGTTCTGTTTCGGCGCGAGTGACATTTATGAAATCCGATGTTTTGGGGCCGATGGTACGCTCGAGCGCATCATCCGACGAGACCTCCGCAATCGGCCGGTCACCTCGAGCGCGTTGGAGCGCTTCAAACAGCAAGAGCTGGAAGATTACGACGACGACAACACCCGTCGGAACGCGGCACGCCGCCTCTCTGAAATGCCTGTGGCGGAAACCATGCCTGCCTACGACGACCTCGAGATCGATATCGGCGGCAACATCTGGATCCGCGAGTACGCGTGGGATGACGGTGATCAACCTCGCTGGACGGTGTTCGACCCGGATGGTCGAATGTTGGGCGACGTGCTGCTCCCGCCGAGCTTTCGCGTGACACAGATCGGAGAGGACTACGTGCTGGGTGTGTGGCGGGACGAGCTCGAGGTGGAGCACGTGCGGATGTACGAGTTGGTGAAGGGATAAGGGGACAAGGGATACGGATGATTCGCCTCTCCATTCGCCGGCCGGTCGCCGTGACGATGGCGTATCTCGCGGTGGCGCTGTTAGGCGTTGCCGCGTGGCGCAACATCCCGATCGAGCTGCTGCCGGATACACAGTTGCCGCAGCTTCATGTGACGGCGGAATGGCGGGGGGCCTCTCCGGAGGCGATGGAGTCGTTCGTCACATCACCGATCGAATCCGCGATTCAGCAGGTCCGCGGTGTGGAGAAGGTGGAGTCGGTGTCCTCCGAACAGTGGGGGATGGCGCAGGCCAACATCACGGTGCAGTTCGGGCGGGACGCCGACATGGAGTTTGCCCGACTGGACATGTCGGAGCGGCTGGCCGCCCTTGAAGATGATCTCCCCCCTGAGGTTCCAGCACCACAAATCGAGCCCTACGTGCCGGAGGAATTCCGGCAGCAACAGCGCGCGTTTCTCCGATATACCCTGACCGGTCCATATACCCTGGAAGCGCTGCGCGCCCACGTCGACGACGAGCTCGTGCCCGAGTTGTTGTTGGTCGACGGGATTGCGGGTGTTGAGGTCAGCGGCGGACGAGCGAGGCTCGTCGAGATCGCCCTGGACGAGAACAAGGTAAACGCGCTGGGCCTGGACCCCGGCGCGGTCTGGCTGAAAATCAGAGAACTCGAGTACGTGAGTGAGGCGGGTATTGTCGAGCGAGGCGGAGCCCTGCGCACGCTCGCGATCCGCCACAGGACCGACTCGGCCGACGACATCCGCCAGGCGCCGCTCCTCACAGACGGGGGACGACTCGTGCGCGTGCGGGATGTGGCGACCGTGCACGACACCTACGAGGAGCCGCGCGACTACTACCGTATCGACGCTCAGCCCGCGGTGTCATTCGAGGTGCACAAGGACGTGGGCGTCAATACCGTGGCGCTGGCAGAGAGAACGAAGGCCAGGATCGCGGCGCTGGAGCAGATACACCCAGTGGGCGTGCGTCTCATCTTGGACGAAGACGAGAGCGACGCCATCAAGAAGCAGTTGACCGATTTACGCTACCGAGCGCTGATCGCCGCCGGAGTGATCTTCCTCGTATTGCTCGTGTTTCTCCGCTCGTTTCGGTCAGCCGGCATCGTGTTCGCGACCATCGGGTTCTCGATCCTGATCGCTCTCAACCTTATCTACTTCGGCGGGTTCACGCTCAATGTGTTGACACTGATGGGCTTGGCGATGGGGTTCGGGCTGATCGTGGACAACGCCATCGTTGTGCTGGAGAATATCTTCAGGAAGCGGCAAGAGGGGCAGGGTGGTGGGGCGGCAGAGGCTGCAGAATCCGGTGCCAGGCAAGTCGTATTGCCGATTCTCGCCGCCACACTGACAACCATCATCGTCTTCATCCCCTTCGTGTATCTCCAAGGTGAGTTGAGGGTCTATTACGTTCCACTCGCGATCGTGGTGGGGATGAGCCTGCTGGCAAGTCTCTTCGTCGCGTTCACGTTCATCCCGGCGCTAGCAGCGAAGCTGTTGGGGTCGGTCGGCTCGGAAAGCGATGGCAATGCCACGCTGCCGGACCGTCTGAACGCCCAACCGCCCGTCTACGTGCGCTTCTATGCCGGCGTGCTCCGCTACACGCTGCGATTTCCCATTCTCACCGTGCTCGTGGCTGGAGGCATACTCTTCGGGACCTGGAGGCTGTTCGATGAACACGTCACGCGCGGCGTGTTGTGGCGGTCATGGTGGGGGGAACAGACCTATGTCGAAGTGATCATCCAGTTGCCTCGTGGAGCCGAGCTGGAGCGCACCGACGAACTCGCCCGTTTCTTCGAGGACAAGCTTCGGGAGACACCCGAGATCGAGCGGTTCGTGACGCGTGCGCGACCTCAATTTGCGCGAATTCGCGTCACGTTTCCCGACTCGATCGAGACAACGTGGATCCCGGTGGCCATCAAAGAGCAGATGATGGCCTACTCCAATCTGTTCGGTGGCGCCGAGGTCCGTGTGTATGGATATGGTCCGTCCTTCTATGGTGCTGGCGGTGGGGCGCCCAACTACTCGATCAAGATCCTGGGATTCAACTACGAGACCGTGCGTGATATCGCGGATGACCTCGGACGGCGACTCCGTCGGTTCTCACGGATCCGCGATGTAGACGTGAACTCGGCTGGCGGCTGGTACACACGAGACAAAGCAAGTGAGTTCGTGCTGCGACTCGATCGAGAACGGCTCGCCCTGCACGACCTCACTTCGGAAGGTGCCGTATACCAGGTGGCGGCGGCGGTGTGGGGTCAGGTGCGGCGTGGGAATATTCGCGTGGCAGGTGAAGAAGTCCGGTTCGACGTCAAGATCGCCGGGAACGAAGACGTCGACATTGTGGCGTTGCAGAACCTCTTGTTGCGTACCTCCTCGGGTGAAGCCGTTCGGCTCGCTGACGTGGCAACGGTCGGGGAGCGTGACGTGCTGACACGCATTGTGCGGGAGAACCAGCAGTATCAGCGGTACGTGAGCTATGAATTTCGCGGACCCACCAAGCTCGGCGACCGAACGCGCGACGCGGTGATCGCTGCAACGAGCCTCCCCGAGGGATACGAAATCGAAGGGCAGCAGGACTGGACGTGGTCATCGGAAGAGCAAAGTCAAATCACCCTCGTGCTGGTGGTGTCCCTTGTCCTCGTTTTCATGGTGACCGCAGCACTGTTCGAGTCGATCCTTCAACCGCTCGTGGTCCTGCTCACCGTGCCCATGGCCCTCATCGGGGTCTTTCTCGCGTTCTTCCTGTTCGAGGCGAGTTTCACCCGAGAAGCGTACATCGGCGTGATCATGATGGGAGGAATCGTGGTCAACAACGCGATTCTCTTGGTGGATCACATCAACTATTACCGCCGCAAGGAGGGGATCGCGTTCCGGGAGGCCATCGTGATGGGGACGCTCGAGCGCGTGCGCCCGATCCTCATGACCAGCACGACGACCATCCTGGGATTGTTACCGTTGGTGCTGTTGAGCGATTACGCATACGCCAATATCTGGAACGCCTTGGCCTATGCGCTTATCGGTG
>JAOTWK010000415.1 GCA_029862935.1 Gemmatimonadota bacterium
CTCCCACGGTCGCCGGTCTGGCGGCCTCGATCGGACGCGGCGCCATGTCGAACCCCCTGGCCGACATGGAGAAGCCCGACGTGATCTTCTGCATCGGCACCAATATGACGGAGTGCCACCCCGTCGCCGCGACGCGTCTCAAGCGCGCGCTCGCGCGGGGAGCCAAGATGATCGTGGCCGACCCCCGTCACATCGGGCTGGCGGACCTCGCGGACATCTATCTCCCGATCAGGGTGGGCTCGGATTCGGCGCTGCTGCTCGCTATGGCACACGTGATCGACCGGGAGGGGTTGGTCAACGAGCAGTTCATCGACGATCGCACGGTCGAGGGTGAGAAGTTCCTCGAGCACGTGAAGCAGTTCCCGCCAAAGTGGGCCGCAGAGATCACCGGGGTGCCCGCCGAGGACATTGAGCGGGCAGCACTCTTGTATGGAAAGGCCGACCGGGGAGCCATCTACTACACGCTCGGCATTACGGAACACATCTGTGGGGTCGAGAACGTTCAGAGTCTGTGTAACCTCGCCCTCATGACCGGCAACATCGGCCGGGAGGGGACGGGCATCAACCCGATGCGGGGCCAGAACAACATTCAGGGAGCCGGCGACACGGGAGCGATTCCCAACAACTATCCCGGCTTCCAGCCGGTCACGGACCCGAAGAACCAGGAGAAGTTCCGGCGGGCCTACGGCCGCACGGTCGATCTCGAAAAGGGCATCACGAAGGTCACGGCGCTCGAAATGGCCGGCGACCAGATTAGGGCCATGCTCATCGATGGGGAGAACACGGTTGTCTCCGACCCCGACCGCCATCACTGCGAGCACGCGCTCAAGAGCCTCGATCACCTGGTGGTGATCGACATCTTCCTCACCGAGACCGCGGAGCTTGCGGACGTCGTGCTGCCGGCGGCGGCGTGGGGGGAGACCGACGGCTCGCAGACCAACACGGAACGCCGCGTTCAGCGATTGCGCGCGGCCGTCCCGCCACCGGGAGACGCCAAGCCGGACTGGTGGATCATCAGTCAGCTGGCGCGGCGACTCGGATTCCAGGGCTTCGAATTCACGGACGCCAAGGGCGTGTTCAACGAGCTGTGCAGCCTGTCTGCCACCTACGCCGGACTGGACTGGGACCGCATCGAGCACGGCAAGTATCAGTGGCCGGTTCCCGAACCCGGGCACCCGGGTACCCCCATCCTGCACCAAGGCACGTTCGTCAACGGTCGCGGGATCTTCCGCCTGATCTCGTACCGGGACCCCGCCGAAACGATCGACGACGAGTACCCCGTGTGGCTCACCACCGGCCGGCGGCTCCAGTCATACCACACGCGCACGCAGACCGGACGGTCGGAGGGGATCGACTACTTCCTGTCTGAGGAGAGCCTCGAGATCCATCCGCACGACGTCGCGGCGTGGGGGCTCCGCGACGGCGGCTGGGCTCGTATGCACAGTCGCCGTGGCTGCGTGCTGATCAAGGTCAAGGAGACGCGTCGCTCGCCGAAGGGCACCGTGTTCGCGAGCTTCAGCTTCAACGACGTGCCGGTCAACATCCTGACGGGCGGGGGGTACGATCCCATCACCCAGACGGCGGAGCTCAAGGTCTGCCCCGTGCGGGTGGAACCGGCCGAGGCACCGTCGGCAAGGCAGGGCGTGGCATGAACACGGCAGGCACGGCAACCCACTCGGCCGGCCTCCGCGACCGCGTGCTCGGGCTCGATCGCAAGGTCCCGGTGCTCGATGGCCGGCTCATGCCGTACATCAACCTCGACAATGCGGCCACTACGCCGCCGCTCCGCGACGTGGTGGAGACTGTCGAGCGCTTTCTGCCGTACTACTCCAGCGTGCACCGTGGTTCGGGTTTCAAGTCGCGACTCAGCACCATGGTGTACGATCAGGCCCACGAGATCCTGGCGCGCTTCGTCGGCGCGAACCCGGCGACCAACACCGTCATCTTCGGAAAGAACACCACCGAAGCCATCAACAAGCTGTCCTATCGAATTCCGCTCCGGGACGACTCGGTGGTGCTCAGCACCGTCATGGAGCACCACTCGAACGACCTCCCGTGGCGGAACCGCGCCACCGTGGTGCACGTACAGGCCACAGCCGATGGCCGGCTTGACGAGAATGACTTCGATCGGCAGCTCGAGCGGTACGCCGGTCGAGTGGCCATGGTGACCGTGACCGCCGCGTCGAACGTGACCGGACTCATTCAGCCGGTGCACCGACTGGCCCGCAAAGCACACGCCGCGGGAACGCTGATCATGGTGGACGCCGCCCAGTACGCACCGCATCGGGCGGTCGACATGAAGCCGGACGCTGATCCCGAGCATCTGGATTTCGTGGTGCTCGCCGGACACAAGATGTACGCACCGTACGGGACGGGCGCGCTCGTCGGACGGAAGGAGTTTTTCCTGCGGTCGGCGCCGGAATACCCGGGCGGAGGGACCGTGGACGTCGTGACGCTCGACGAGGTACACTGGGCCGGTATGCCCGACCGGGACGAGGCCGGAAGCCCAAACGTGATTGGCGCCGTCGCCATGGCCAAGGCGGCGCAGGTGCTGATGGAGATTGGGATGGACGCGGTAGCGGCGCACGAAGCGGAGCTCACCGCCTATGCGCTCGAAGGTCTCCGGACGGTGCCGAAGATTCGTCTGTACGGTGACACGGACCCAAAACGGGCGGCACAACGCGTCGGCGCCATTCCCTTCAACATCGACGGGGTCTCACATTATCTCGTGGCCGCGGTGCTCGGCTACGAGGGTGGAATTGGCGTGCGGTCGGGGTGCTTCTGCGCCCATCCGTACGTCGTGCACCTGCTGCAACTGCCCGAACGGGAGCGGGAGGCGTGGAAGGACAAGGTGCTCGCCGGTGACAAGTCGGACATGCCGGGTTTGGTGCGGGCGAGCTTCGGGTGCTACAACACCACCGCGGATGTCGATCACCTGATCGAGATGTTGCAGCGAGTGGCCGGCGGGGACTACCGAGCGGACTACCGGCTTCACGGATCGAGCGGCGAGTACGTGCCCGCCGGGTACGTCGACCCGCTCCCGAATTACTTCACCCTCGAGTAGCGCAATACCTCTTTCACACCCAGCCGTGACGCAGCTTCGGTACGTGACCTACCGCTCAGCCGGCAGCCGCGCCGTATCCCGCACCATGATGGAATCCGGGCCGGCGGAGTCCGTGGGTGCCGGCACCAAGACAGCGGGCGTCGTGTCGAGGGACTGGTCCGCGTCCTCCGATCGATCGGTACACGACACCGAGACTATCATTGCCAGCACGATGACAAGCCGTTTCATGCACCAACCTCCGGTTGCGTCGATGGGTGAGACCGCGGGTCGCGACTGGAAGTTAGCCTCGCGAACGGCGCGCGACGGACCCGCGCGTGTCTGACCGAGGGACTCCCGCATGACGGACCGTCGCACGTTCTTGTCGATGGTGACCGGCTCGATCGCCGGCATCGTGGCCCGCCCGTCGCCGCTCAGCGCCCGGGTGGATGCACCCACGGTAACCGCCGAGTCGACGCCGTTCTATCGTCAGCCCGATGGCCAGGCCAGTCTCGTCAGGTTCTTCGCTGCGGGGATCGATGCGCCGGCAGGCAGGCTGCGCGTGTACGATCGCAGCCGCCGACTCCTCGGCACCGCCGGTGTATTGCGGTCCAACGACGGGCTGTTCGGTGAGCTCTGGCTCCGGGTCGAGGATCAGCCATTACTCGTGAGCGAGCTGGAAGCACCGGGCATTCGCGGCATCCATCGGACCACCCACCGGCTCTCCCCCG
>JAOTWK010000416.1 GCA_029862935.1 Gemmatimonadota bacterium
GACGGCGAGCAGGGCGCCGACAGCGGCGACCCGGTGGCGGACACGCGGCGGCGCCGAGGCGATGCTGGGCGCCGCGCGTGTCCGATCCAGCGCTTCCCGCAGTTGTGATGCCGTCGCGAACCGGTCCCCCGCACCTTCGCGAGCGCCCTGGTGATCACTTCCTCGAGCGGCACCGGTACGGTGTCGCGTACCACCCGGAGGCGGGGCACCGGCTCCACAATCTTCCGGGCCAGCATCGCTTGGAACGTCGCGCCGGAGAACGGCAGCTCGCCCGCGAGCATCTCGTAGAGGACACAGCCGAGGGCATAGACGTCTGTGCGGGCATCAACCTCGTCACTCGCGGTCGCCTGCTCAGGGCTCATGTACGCGGGTGTGCCCACCGCGATCCCCGTTTCCGTGAGCTTCTCGTCGGCGCAGGCGCTCACGGCGCGCGCGATCCCGAAGTCGCTCACCACCGCGTGGCCCGCCTGAAATAGGATGTTCTCGGGCTTGATGTCCCGGTGGACCACGCCGAGCGAGTGCGCGTAGCTCAGCGCATCGGCCACTTCGCGGGCGGTTTTGACGGCGTCCTCGATCGAGAGTTGCTTCTCCCGATCGATGCGAGCGCGCAGGGACTCACCCTCGACGTAGGGCATGACGTAGTAGAGGAATCCTGCGGCCTCGCCGGAGTCATGGAGGGGGAGGATGTGTGGGTGGCTGAGCTGCGCGGCGATTTCGATCTCGCGGAGGAACCGCTGGGCACCAACGGCTTGCGCCAGCTCCGGCTTGAGGACCTTGACGGCCACGCGACGGCGATGCCTGAGGTCGTCGGCGAGGTAGACGACCGCCATGCCCCCGCGGCCGAGTTCGCGCACGAGGTGGTAGCGGCCGCCGAGGGCGGCAACGAGACCCTCGGGTAACTCGGTCACAACGGACTCCTCAAAGGATCATCATACGGCATACCGCAGAGCACCGGGATTCAACGCCACGCCGTCGAGATCGTGAACTCGGCAACCGACCACCAGACGCCATGAACGTGGCGCTGCCTAACGTCTCTGCGCTTGAGCTGCCAGCGACTCCTCGACAGCAGCACTTATGGTCAATGAACGTACGGTCGGACCCTCCACGCGCACAATCATTCTGATTCCTCTTGAAACGTAAGCGCCGGACAGCTCCTAGCGCATGTTAGGCAGCAACCGCCCCACCAGCCAGTCGGACCTAACCGATGATGGTGCCGCTCAGAGCCAGCGCCGCGCCTCAGTTCGGTATCGCTCCCACTCGCCACCGAATCTCTCGGCAAGCATATCCTCCTCCACGCGAACGAAGTGCAGGTCCATCAGGATCGCGAATCCCACCACGGGCGCAACCGGTGAAACGGTTCCCAGCCACAAGGCGACGCCCAACAGCAGCAAAGTCATCCCGAGGTACATGGGATTCCGCGTCACGGAAAAGGGGAAACCGGTAATCAGGGCTGAAGCCTCCTCGAACGGCTTCACTGTTGTCTGATGGCGTTTAAACTGCCGATCTGCCGCGACGTTCAGATACCCGCCAAAGGCGACCGGGGCGATCCCAAGCATATTGAGTGGGAAGCCCCAGTAGCGGTAGATCGGCCACAGCACGTGGAGCGATCCCATCGCAACGAGCGCCACGAGGAGATAAGTCGGTGGGAGGCTCTTCTTCATCCTTAAACCGGGTGTTGCTGCCTAACGACTCGGCAAATGAGTTGCGAGCGTGCTCACAAGCCAGGTGCTGGTCGTGGTGAACGGGCTCATATCAAAGCTAGCCGCTCGTATCAACGAATTCCTCAAGTTACGGAGCGCGATCGCCAAGTCCATTTGCCTGTTAGGTAGCGGCAGTCACCATGATGTCGTGATCAACACACCGCGCACGCGCAACAGGGCAGCGGCACTAGGGGTGACGATTCGGGTTGCCACATTGACCTGTTGACCGGATACCCACGCGGGGCCGTCGCGAGCCACCCGCACCAAGGCCCACGGATCGGAAAGGCCAGGCGCTCAGTCATTCGGCTTCCTTTGAACACGTACGCGCTCGCCAGGTCCATGCGCCTGTTAGACGGCCTGCACTACTGAAACCGATCACTCAGGCCCCGCGTTGTAGATACG
The DNA here is from genome assembly GCA_029862935.1 of Gemmatimonadota bacterium. The sequence continues at coordinate 2,103 of JAOTWK010000416.1, forward strand.
GAGGATCTCGGTCCGTAAATCATCAAAGCGGACACCGTGGCGTGCCAGCACCTGCGTGGTCGCGCCCATCTCGTCGCGGAGGAATGCGAGGAGCAGGTGTTCGCAGCCGTAATGCTCAGTGCCGAGGTCGCGCGCTGCGATCTTTGCCTGGTCGATGATACGCTCGTCGCTCGGAGTCCAGGCGCGCTCCGGAGAGGGAGGGCGCTGTGTTCCCGGTGGTGGCAAGTGCTCCTGGAGCTCCCGTTCGAGGACGTCGAGCGGCACACCGAGGTGGAAGAGTGCGCCGGTGGCGACGTTCGGGTGTTCGCGAAAGAAGGCGAGGGCGATATGCACTGGCGTCACGCCGTCGTGTCCCAGCCGATCGGCCAGATCGTACGCTGATGCGAAGACCTCGTGCGCCTTGGTCGTGAGCCAGGGGCGCCTAGGCATCGACATGACGACTCCTTGTACCGGCCCGCCTAACGGTCAGCGCTTGAGCTGCGGGCGTCGTGCCCGCGATACCTAATCATCATTTCCTCTGTTCGGCAGCGGCGCCAGCGTTTTCGGGATACCGATCCCCCGGCGCGCCCGGCAGCTCCAAGCGCTTGTTAGGCTGCACGGAGACAATGCTCTCCATTCCCGGTGCTCTAGCAACCTCCCGGTCGCTGCATGCATTCCCCATTCAACCGTAGGAGGGCGACCTCGAGCTGCTGCATACTGGCCCCCAGGCGCAGGCGAACGATTGCCATATCTGGTTCTTCAAGGTCGCCTACGATGGCGGCGAGGCCGCGTATCGCATCTGCTGATGGCTCTAGGTACCCGGCGGTTCCGAGGCCATTTACACCCGCCGGCGTCACGAACGCGACAAGTAGATGACCCAGGTTGCTCACGGAGTCTTGGCGATACCGCTCCGCTGCGAGGTCTGAATCAGTCACGAGACCCTCGCTCTTCACTCGCCCGATGAAGTCAGGGATAACGTTCGGAAACAGGCGAGACGCATAGGCGGCCACCCTGAACCGTCCGGATGTGCCGGCAAGACTGAGTGCTAGCTCAACGGCATGGCCGCTGACGCGTGGTGCCGGGTGGTGCAGCAGATTGATGAAATCCGGTGTGACCACGATGGTGCTGCCAGCGGAGCCATAGGCAACCTGACAATGCCATCCGCGAGGAGCGAACACACCGGGCCCAGGTTTCCCTTCGTAGTAGGCGACCGATTGCGCAGACACGCCGTGCAGGTCGACGACTTTGGGTGATCCCCGCGGTGGGGCGAAGTAACCGGTCTGGCCGTCTGCGGGACAGCCGACGAAGGGAACCGTGTCCTGCGTACCTTGCGCCTCCGCTGCGTGCGGCATCAGGATGGCGATTGAGAGGCCCACCAACGCGGAGATCCGGTTCATGGTCGGCGGTATGGGTGCAGCCTAACGGTCAGCGCATGACCTGCGAGCGAACAGCTCGCCAGGCGCGCATCTCGGTGAACGTACTCGTATCAACGCCAGGCGCTCAGTCATTCTACTTCCTTTCAAGACGTACGCGCTCGGCAGGTCCATGCGCTTGTTAGGCGGCACGTCATTGCGCTACTGTGACAGTGAAGGAACCCCGACCACGCCCTTGTTCAGAGTACCACGTGCCGCCGACCGAGTGGCCTTGGATCTCACCGTCAAGCCAGAGCCCAGCATCGGTCGCGT
>JAOTWK010000417.1 GCA_029862935.1 Gemmatimonadota bacterium
GAGCATGCTGTACGTGAGCGATCTGGTGGACGGCTTCCTGGCTGCCGCCTCGAATAGTGATGCCGTCGGCCAGACCTTCTACCTCGCTCATCCGGAACCGTTGTCGTGGCGCCAGTTTGCCGATGTAGTCGCCCGCGAACTGGACCGCGACCCCCTCTTGGTGAGCGTGCCTCAGACAATTGCCCGCCTCGTGGCGCTCGGCGCCGAAGCCGGGGCGCTGGTCCGTCGTACCGCCGCGATCCTCAACCGTGACCGCATCAAGGAGATCTTCCAACCAGGCTGGGTGTGTGACGTTTCGCTCGCCATCGAGCGCCTCGGCTTTCGACCCCGGTACCCGCTGACAGACGGTGTGCACGCGACGGCGGCCTGGTATCGGGAGGCAGGATGGATCTGAAACCGACCCTGCGTCCGGTCGACCGCGTGGTCATCCTGTTCAATGCCGCGCTCGCGCTCCTGTGGTTGGGTGCGCTCGGACGTGTTGCGTTCGCACCGGTGATCGTCGTGGCCCAGATCGCCGCGGCTGCCGTCCCGTACCTCATCCTCAAGATCAGGCCGGACGCGATAGGCTTCGGTCGCGGGATCCGCGAGCTCTACCCCATCGTTTTCATCGCAGTGTCGTGGACCGAGTTGGGCCTGATTCGCGAGGTCTTCCACGCGGAAGCCTACGACGCCCTCATCGCGTCGCTCGACCTGGCACTTTTTGGGCAGAACCTCCAAGCCATCTGGATGCCAGCGATGCCCGATGTCTGGTTCAGCGAGACGATGTTCGCGGTCTATTTCCTGTACTATCCCATGGTATTCGGCACGCCCCTGATCGTATTCTTCACCAAGCGGTGGACCGACTTGCGAGACATCGTGTTTCGCCTGACCCTGGCCTACTTGGCGTGCTTCGCCATCTACGTCGTACTTCCCGTTGAGGGGCCAAGCCATTCGACAACGCGATACGTCGGGGAGCTCACGCAAGGGTTCTTCTACCGGCTGTCCACCGGTGCGGTCCACGCAGGCGACTCGCTGGGGACGGCGTTCCCGAGCTCGCACGTCGTGGGGGTAGTCACGATGGCGCTACTAGCCATCACATGGTTCTCCCGTCCGGTGGCGATCGTGTACGTCATCCTCGCCACCGGCGTGACCGCCTCCACGGTGTACACGCAAAACCACTTCGCTGTCGATGCGGCTGCAGGCGTCGTATATGCGCTGGTGCTCTGGGCACTCGTTCCGAGTGTCGCATGGCTGCTGGCATCCCGGAGCGCCCGGGCGCTGAAGCTCCAAGCGGCGCGAGGCGCAACTGACCTCGAGGATGCTGTAACAAGAGGCGAGTCGTGAGCGCGCGCGTCCTCGTGACCGGGGCCTCCGGCTTCATTGGATCCTACCTGACTCGCCGGCTCCTCAGTGACGACATCCCTGTGCGCGTGCTGGTCCGCAATCCCGGCAAGCTCCCACCGGACGTCCGGGAGAAGGTCGAGGTGATTCGGGGGGACATCGCCAACCCGCGCATGGCAGCCCTCATGTCGCACGCGACCGAGGACGTGCACACGGTGTATCACCTTGCCGCGTGTGCCCGCGCCTGGAGCCGCGATCCGAACGAGTTTCGGCGCGCAAACGTCGATGCCGTGAAGGCGCTCCTCGAAGCGGCAGAACGTCACGAGGTCACACGTTTGGTGCACGTCTCCACGGTGCTCACGCTCAAGCCGCACCGGCCCGCGCCGGTGCAGGGATCGGCAGCCCAGCCGACGCCGTACGAGTCGACCAAGTCGGAGGGTGAGCGACTCGTCGAGTCGTACGCTGCTGCCGGTCGGCACGCGGTGATCGTGCATCCCACGCGGGTGTTCGGCCCCGGCCCCCTCAACGATGCCAATGGCGTCACCAGGGCGATCGCCCTATACGTGGCTGGACGGTTACGCGTGCGGTTGGCCGATCACGACGTGCAGGCGAACTACGTCCACGCCGACGACGTGGCGCAGGGGATCCTCAGTGCCGCCGAGCGAGGGCGCAACGGCACGCACTACGTTCTCGGGGGCGAGAACGCCTCGTTTCGGGAGTTCCTGGCGATCGTGGCGGAGATCGCAAACGTGCGACGGCTCACGGTTCCTCTCCCCCGTGGCGTCGCCATGTCGGTGGCCCGGATTGCGGAGACGTGGGCCCGCATTGGTGGTACTGCACCCATCACGCGGGGGTGGATTCGGATCTTCCTCGAGGACCGGCGCGTGGACATCGAGCCGGCCCGCCGCGACCTCGGGTACAAGCCTCGATCCCTGCGCGACGGATTGGCTGGAACCATCCGATGGCTGGAAGGCAAGCACAAGGAGACCGCAGCGTGACGACATCGGAATCATCGGTCCACCACCGAACCCGGACGCCAATCCTGCTCCTCACCGCCACCGTCGTTCTCGCGGCGCTGTACTACTTTGGCCGAGCGGACACCATCGGTGTGCTGTCCGGAGACAGGGGATGGCAGGTGATGACACCGGGCGTCCGCTCCGCACGCGTGCATTACCTGTTGTCCGCACTTCTTCTCGGGATCGTACCCCTCATCGTCGCCCGATTCGCGTGCGGCATCAGGCTGCGGGAGCTTGGGCTCGGCCTGGGACGCTGGCGCGAGGGGTTGGTCTGGCTCGCCATCGGCGTGCCGTTAGCCGTCCTTGCGGGAAAGATCGCTGCCGGGCAGTCGGCAATGCAGACAGTCTATCCCCTGGATCCCACGATTGGGCCCGGGTGGGAGTTCCTCCCCTACGCGGCCGCCGCGTTCCTGTACTTCGGGAGCTGGGAGATCCTGTTCCGCAGCGTGCTGCTCTTCGGTCTCGCGCCATCCATGGGCGGAACGAGCGCCAACGCCGTGCAAACCGGCCTCGCAGTGACCGCCCATTTCGGCCGAGCGCTCAACGAGGTGTTCTCGGCACTCCCCGCGAGCTTCGTGTTCGGCTACGTCACGCTTCGCGTCCGATCGATCTGGTACATAGCGCTCATCCACTGGACGGTCGCAATGAGCATGGAGTGGTTCATCCTCCGCGGCTAGAACACGTCCAGGTCTCGACCGAACACCACCCGTCCATCGTAGCCCCGCCGCACTTCGGCAACGAGCTCATCCGGCGTCGTGCCCCACAACAACTGGTGGTAGAGCACGAGCAGTCTCGGGTGGGCGCGAGCTGCCACGTCGGCCAACTCGCTCGCCGACGTGTGCGATCGGGCGTGGTAGTGCTGCCATTCGGGCGCGCGGCGGGAAAACCCCGCGTCCGAATAGACTTCGTGCACGAGGATGTCGCATCCGGCACACGCCGTGACCACGCTGTCGTGCGGCCGCGTATCGCCGGACACGACGATCACTCGGTCCGCCGTCTCGAACCGGTATCCGTACGCCACCGGCCAGTCCTCGTGTACCACCGCAATGGCGGTGACCGTGACGTTGGAGTCGCGATAAACGGGACCCGGCTGAATCTCCCGAGCGTCGACGCGATACCCGGTGGCATTCTGCGGCTGCAGCCCATCCACCCGACGACGGATATCGGCCTCGTACGCCGCTACCAGGTGCCGTGTCATGGCCTCGGTCCCCGGCGGACCGAACACCTGGAGCGGACGCTCGCGCTCCAGCACCCACGGCGTCAGGATCAGGTCCGCAAGCCCAACCGTGTGATCGCTATGCAGATGAGTGAGAAACACCCGGTCGAGCCGCTTCGGTTCGAGGGCGGCGATCCCGGATTCCGCGGCGGCGGCGGCTCGCCGCACCACCCCAGGTCCCGCGTCGACCACATACGCCGTG
>JAOTWK010000418.1 GCA_029862935.1 Gemmatimonadota bacterium
AGGTCGAGCGCGGCCGACTCGTCGGTGAACGTTCGGCTGGCGGCGGTCGCCACGCCGGCTGCAGCCATGACGTCCTTCGCATAGGCTTTCGAGGCTTCGATACGTGCTGCGGCCGCCGTCGGGCCAAACACGTGATGGCCCGCGGCCTCCAGGTGGTCCACCAAACCGGCGGCGAGAGGGCCCTCAGGCCCGATGACCGTGAGATCGACGTTGTGATCTCGGACGACTTGGAGGATTGCGTCGTGGTCGCCCGGGCTCACCGCCACGTTGGTTCCCGCCGCGGCAGTTCCCGGATTGCCGGGGGCGCAGAACACGGTGGCCGAGCGGGCGAGGGCCCAGCAGAGCGCGTGCTCGCGGCCCCCGCCGCCGACGACCAATGCCCTCACTTCTTGTCTTTGTCTTTGAACGCCTCGGTGAACGCGCTCGCGGCCCGCTTGGCCGCGTCGGTCACTTGAGAGACAGTCTCCTTCGCTTCCTGCGCATAGTGCCGCGCGGCATCGCCCAAATCGGCGGTGAGCGGCCGCTCCTCTTCTTCTTGCCCACGGTGGGTGTACTGGCCGTTCATGATCGTCGTGTATGCGCCAGAGTCAATCCAGTCTTGCAGCTCTGCGGCCCGCAGGGTGTTGAACGGGTGTGTCATACCCAGCGTGTTGATGATCTTGAAGATCGCGTCGAGTGGCCCCCCCATGTTCTGGTATTCCTTGGCCTGCTCCATGAAGGCTTCCAAGTTCGTGTCCGTCATGGACCCGCCACCGGCGAGCTTCAAGAACACCTGCATCGACGAGTCGCGATCCTGACTGGCGAGCAGGCCGGCTCGGTCTGCTGAGAGCTCGCTCTTGCGATACCACTCGAGCAAGGCCAACTGGATGGGCAGCAGAACGATGCCCGCTAGGAACGGCAGGTTTCGGAATCCCAACGTGAGGATCAGAATCGTCACTGTGCGATAGAGGGCGTGCCCGCTCATCACGTGGCCAAGCTCGTGACCCAATAGCACGCGCAGCTCGTCGTCGTCCAGCAGGTTCACCGCTCCCGAGTTGAGCACGATGAAGGGATGGTCAACTCCGACGGCGCCGGCGTTCACCATTGGTGTCTGCGATACGAAGAGAGGTGGCTGTTCAGGCCAGTCCATCGTCGTCGTGACTTCGGTCATGAGATGGTGCAGTCGGGGGAATTGGCTCGGTCCCACGCGGACGGCATTTGCCTGGAAGATCAGTCGAATGCCGCGCTCTCCGAAGAAACCGACGATCTTCTTGACAGCCTCGTTGAACCCTGGTACGGCGCGCACGGTCTGGAGCGCCGCTCGGTCGGCCGGATGCTCCCAGCTCACCCCTGCAATTTCCTTGAGAATCGAACGCGGTCGCTCGGACGGCACGTTGCCGCTACTATCGGTCATAACTCCCTCCACGAATGCCGGTCAGCCGGCGTCATTTGCTGTGTGTTAGACCTTACGCGACTGTCGAGGCACGGTTTCATGGTGGCTCAGGCGGTCTTGGCGTGGGCCAGTGCACGGTCGAGATCCTCGAGTAGATCATCGACGTCCTCGATGCCGACCGAGAGTCGCACGAGCCCGTCGGTGAGTCCCATCTCGTCGCGCATGGCCTTGGGGACACTCGCGTGGGTCATGCTCGCGGGGTGGCCAATCAAGCTCTCCACCCCTCCGAGTGATTCGGCGAGGCTGAACACCCGCGTGTGCTCCACCACCGCTTTCGCGCGGGCCAGTGAGCCAAGCTCCAGCGAGATCATGCCACCGAAACCGGTCATTTGCTGGGTTGCGAGCTCGTACTGCTCGTGAGTCGGCAACCCGGGATAGTACACCCGCTCCACGAGGGGATGCGTGTCGAGCCAGGCGGCAATCGTTCGACCGTTGGTGTCGTGACGCTCCATTCTGAGATGCAGCGTCTTCACGCCGCGTAAAGCCAACCAGCAGTCGAGCGGTCCGGGAATGGCCCCGACCGCGTTCTGCAGAAAGCCCAGTTGCTCGGCGACGTCGTCCTGGGAGGTGACGACGAGGCCACCGACCATGTCGCTGTGTCCATTGAGGTATTTCGTGGTCGAGTGGAGCACGATCTCGGCACCGAGGTCGAGCGGCCGCTGGAAGTACGGTGTCGCGAACGTGTTGTCGACAACGAGCCGGATCCCTCGGTCATGTGCGAGGCTTGCTGCGGCCGCTAAGTCTGTGAGGTACATCATGGGATTCGTCGGCGTCTCGACATAAAGCAGCTTCGTCGATGACGTTATGCCCCGTTCGACATGCGTGAGGTCTCGTGTGTCCACGAATGTGAAGTCGAGTCCGAGACGCTCGAAGACCTGCACCATGATGCGATGGGTCCCGCCGTAGACGTTTTCTCCACACACGACGTGGTCCCCGGTCGAGAGCAACTTCAACACGGCGTCGATGGCTGCCATGCCGGACGCGAAGGCGAACCCGTGCGGTCCGCCCTCGAGCGCGGCTACGTTCCGTTCGAGCGCGTCGCGGGTGGGATTCCGGGTTCGTGCGTATTCGAAGCCCTTGTGATTCCCCAACCCCGGCTGAACATATGTCGAGGTTTGGTAGATCGGGCTCATGATGGCGCCGGTCGTCTCATCCGGACGCTGGCCGGCATGCACGGCGCGAGTGCCGAGGCGGTCCTGCAGATCGTGATCGAAAACTCGGGTCATGAATCGCTCAGGAGCGGGGCAGGTCGCCGGAACCTAAGCTCGGAGAACTGGCTGGGGCAACAGACAACACGGGGGCGGTCACATTAGCTTTCCGGACATGCACGGAACCCTCATGCGCAGCGTCTCGGGAGTCCGGGGACTCGTGGGAACGGACTTGACGCCGGAGGTCGTCGCGCGCTACGCAGCGGCGTTTGGGATGCTGGTGGCGCACGAGGGTCCAACGGTCGTGCTAGCGCGAGATTCTCGCACGTCGGGACCCATGTTTGCTGCAGCGGCGGGTGCAGGCCTCCGCTCGGTTGGCACAACCGTCATCGATTGTGGGCTGGTCCCAACCCCTACGGCGCAGCTCGCGGTGGAGCATCACGGAGCGGCAGGGGGCATCATGGTCACCGCGAGCCACAACCCCGTGGAATGGAACGCGCTCAAGTTCGTCGGCGCCGACGGGTTGTTCTTGGATCAGCAATCGGTGGCTCAGCTCTTCGCCCTCGTGGACGCGGGCGAATTGGACCGCGCAAGATGGGACGGCCTCGGCGACATGGTGAAAGACGAGGGGAGTATCTCACGCCATATCGAGGCAGTGCTTGCGTTGCGGTACGTGGACGTCGATCGCATTCGCGCGCGGAATTTTGCGGTGGTGCTCGACTGTGTCCGGGGTGCGGGTGGTACCATCATGCCGGCTTTGCTCGACCGACTGGGTTGTCGAGTGGTTGGCATCGATCTCGAAACCGACGGCAGGTTCCCACGGGCTCCGGAGCCGATTCCCTCCAACCTGACCACGTTGGCCACAGCTGTCCGTCGGGAGGGAGCCGACGTGGGCATGGCCGTGGATCCAGATGCCGACCGGATGGCGTTGGTGGATGAGACCGGGAGTGCGATCGGAGAGGACTACACACTGGCGTTTGGCGTTCGCTCGGTGTTGCAGCGCCAAGTGGGGCCGGTCGCCGTCAACCTCTCGACATCGTTGGTGGTGGACGACGCGGCACGACCGTTCGGGATCGCGCTGCACCGCGCTCCGGTCGGAGAAGCGAATGTTGCCCGTGCGATGCAAGTTGTGGGCGCAGTGGTGGGTGGGGAGGGAAACGGGGGCGTG
>JAOTWK010000419.1 GCA_029862935.1 Gemmatimonadota bacterium
AGCGGCAGAAGTGTACGGCACCGGCACCGGCACCGTCTCGGCAAGTCCGCCGATCGACCTCGCGGCAGGAGCGTTCGTGGGTGCCGACACGCCGATGACGCTGGCTGCCCAAGTTACGGGGACCGGCCATGTGTTCGAGGGCTGGTCGGGCGACACCACGGCGCAGGGCGACACGCTTCGGCTCGCCATGGGCAGACCGTTCGTGTTGCGTGCCACCTTCGCGGCCCCCCTGGCCGTGTCGAGCGGGCCGCCGCCCCAAGCAGTGATGGGCGCTCCCTACCAACATCAGTTCACCGCCTCCGGCGGCGTCGATACACGCACGTGGAGCTTCGCGAGCGGCTCGCTGCCTCAGGGGCTGTCGCTCGCACCCGGAGGAACGATCGTCGGGCGACCGGCCGAAACCGGGAGCTTCGCCCTCGCCCTGCAGGTAACCTCCGGATCTCAAACGACCACCGGTGCCGTACAGCTCGACGTGGTCGCACCGGTCCTGGCGACGTCGAACGTCGTGTCGCACCTGGTCGGCGCGACACGCTCCCTCAGCGCCGATCAGATCACCTACCTGGACCTGCTCGGCAATCGGAACGGCCAGCTGGACGTCGGGGACTTCCTCGCGTGGGTCAATGCCACAGGACTGGCGGTCTCACCCGAGCTGGCCGCGCAGCTATCGTCGACACGTGGAGGGGAGCGCCCGTGATCCGCATCGTCAGATGGACGGCTCTCGCCGTGATGGTCGCCGCCACCTCCTGCGATTCCGGTCCCAAGGCGGGTGAGATCGTGGCCGAGTTGGTCACGCCGCAGCAGGCGCTCGGTGCCGCGATGTTCCGCGTCAACGCCATCGAGACCTACGCGATCGACTCGGTAACCGCTGCCTGTTCGGGATGCCGTGCCTTCATGTCACGGGTCTCGGAGCGGGAAGTCCGCGGTGTCGTGACGGGCAGCTTCTCGGCCGGCCCGCTCCTCAGGGTCATGGTCTCCGATCGAGACGCGCGCAGCAGCTATTCAGTCCTGCTGCTGCAGCTGGCCGCGCCGACGTACGAGATCGTGCCATTGGGGGGGTCGAGCCTCACCTTCCCCGCGCCGCAATAGCGCTCCGTCACCGGCGCCGGATCAACCGCCACTCCCGCGCGCCGGTGCTTGACAAGGCGGCGGAGCCGACCACCAGCGTGTCGAGGTAGATCGTATCCGCCACGGCACGCCCTACGAACCTGAGTCCGGCGATCGCCGGGTCGGAGAGGTCGATGGCGATCCGCACGGTGTCGCCTTGGCCGAGTTGACCATCGAAGTCCGTGAAGGCGTCGGTCTCGATCCCCATGTTGCCAACCAGGTAGTGTCGTAGTTGCCCGTGCAGGGTGCCATCCTTCACGGAATCGATCGCCACCGTGATCCACGGGCGAAACGTCGGATTGTCGGCCGGCGGCTGGACATCCAGGTCCCAAGAACCCACGAGATCGATCGGCATCTGCGGAACGGCTGAGGCTCCGACCTGCTCGCTGCGGGGGCGGCACGATACGAGTGCCGCCGTCAGCAGGACGAGCGCGGTCGCTTGGCGCATGTGGAGCCGGAGCGGCCCTGGCGAAGGCATGGTCATGATTGCGTAGCTTACGCTGTGTCGGTTCCGAGCGGAATGGCCGGGGCCGACTGTTGCGGGAACGGTCGGCGGATCACATCGAGTTCAGAGGGAGACTTGAAATGCGAGCTGTTGCGTTGCGGGCGGTGGGCACGGTGCTGTTGGCCACGCTGGTGGGTCTGACGACGGCCGATGCCCAGGAGTTCGATCTCAGCATCCGTAGCATCATGCGCGGCCCGGATCTCGTGGGTCGAGCGCCACAGGGGTTCCGATGGTCGCCCGACAGTCGCTGGCTCTATTTCCGGTGGCAACAGCCGGGAGTGGACACGGCGAGGACCCAGTATCGGGTGCGGCCGGACCGACCCGTGCCGGAGCCCGTCGACGACGACGTGGCCGACACGGTGCTGGCGGGTGACGCCGAATGGTCACCGGACCGGCGACGGGCGGTCTTCGTGGTGGACGGCGATCTCGTGTTGTGGGAGCGGGGACCGTCGCGCTACCTCACCCGAACCCGTGACCGCGAGTCGAGCCCGCAGTGGAACGCCGACGGCACCGTGCTTTACTACCAGCGGGACGGCAACGTGTACGCCCTCGATTTGGAGTCGCGGGAGCTGCGCCAGCTCACCGACATCCGGCGCGGCAACCCGCCGCAAGATCCGGCCGGCCCGTCGGGCCAGCGGAAGTTCCTGGTGGACCAGCAGGTGGAGCTGTTCGAGTTCATTCGCGACGGGGCCTACCGCGAACAGCCCTGGGGCCGCCGCGCCGCGCGCGACACGGCGGGACCGCAGCCGTTCTACCCGGGCGAAGGAAAGTCGGTAACGGGCATGCGCGTGACCCCCGACGGGAAGTACGTGTTGCTCACGGTGCGAGAGCCGACGAAGAGTGCGCGTCGGATCGAGATGCCGGTGTGGATCACCGAGGATGGGTATCTCGACGTCTACGAGGGTCGCGTCAAGGTCGGAGACGCACAGGGTACGGCGCGGGCCGCCGTGCTCGAGGTGGCCACGGGCGCCGTGACGTTCGTCGGCGACAGTGTGGGGGAGGGCGATCGTAGCCTGATGGGATGGGCGGTGTCACAGAACTCCGCGCACGCGCTGATTCGGGTGGAGACGGACGACAACGAACGGCGGTGGTACGCGGTCGTGGACCTCCCGAGCCTGGAGACGCGTGTCGTGGACGAGCTGCACGACCCAGCATGGATCGCCGGCCCGCTCTCGTTCACTGCGGGGTTCCTCCCCGATGGGCAGACGGTGTACTTCGGGTCTGAGCGGTCCGGCTGGGCGCACCTCTACATCGTGCCGGCCGCCGGGGGCGAGGCGACGCCGATCACCTCGGGTGCGTGGGAGGTATTGGCGGCCTCCCTGTCCGCCGACGGTACCACCTGGTATCTGGAGACGAGCCGCGACGGGTTTGCCGAAATGCATCTCTACCGGACACCTGTGCGGGGCGGCGAGCTGACCAGGCTCACGACACCGGTCGGGCGGCAGGACGTGACTGTGTCGCCCGATGGCCGCTGGCTCGCCATCGCGCACTCCGAGGCCAACCACCCGCCTGAGCTGTACATCCAGCTCAACCGGATGGGCCGGACGATGCAGCAGGTCACGGAGAGCACGACGGAAGAATGGCGTCGCGGACCGTGGATCCGGCCCGAGATCGTGATGGTGCCGGCCCGGGACGGCGTGGAGGTACCGGCCCGCCTGTACCGGCCCACGGCCAACATCGCGCCCGAGGGTCGCCGTCCGGCGGTGATCTTCGTGCATGGAGCGGGCTACCTGCAGAACGTGCACAACTGGTGGTCAAGCTACTATCGCGAATACATGTTCCACCACGTTCTGGCGGCCAGTGGCTACACGGTTCTGGACATGGACTATCGCGGGAGCGCCGGACACGGACGCGACTGGCGGACGGCCATTTATCAGCACATGGGCGGGCTGGATCTCACCGATCAGGTCGACGGGGCCCGGTGGCTCGTCGGCACCATGGGGGTGGATTCCGCGCGTATCGGGATCTACGGCGGAAGCTACGGGGGCTTCATCACGCTGATGGCGATGTTCACCACGCCGGGCGTGTTCAGGGCCGGCGCAGCGCTCCGTCCGGTCACCGATTGGGCGCACTACAACCACCCGTACACGGCCAACATTCTCAACGAGCCGCAGAACGACTCGCTGGCGTATCGTCGG
>JAOTWK010000035.1 GCA_029862935.1 Gemmatimonadota bacterium
GCGCTCCTCTTAGCCGTCGCGGCATTCGCGTCAACTGCGTATCTGTTGACGCCGTCGTTCCCGGAGACCACGTACTTCGGCCAGTGGACGCCGAACTTGGGTCATCTCGCACGGTATCGTGGCCGGGTCCTGATGGCCACGGTCGGCCGCGTCGAGATCCGGCCCCGGAGGGTGCAGGATTCCGACGGGCTCAGAACCTCCCTGCTTTTGGGGGATACGGTGGAGGTCTGGGCGCTTGCAGGACCACCGGTGAACCGGCTGGCGTCCCTCTTCTCCATATACGACGAGTTCCAGCGGGAGATCTTTCTGGTTGGCCCCGATGGGAAGGATTTCGCACTCCGTTACCGGACCCGCGCGGCCGACTACCGCCTCGATCGCCCTCACCTTCGGATCGAACAGAGAGGAGACTTGTCGCCCGGAGATTCGCTGTTCGTCCGGACTTGGAACTCCACGACGGGTCGGTGTCTTCAGCTAGGTGCCAAGACCAAATGCGGAATTGGGTACACCGTTGGATCGGGCTGGAGCCTTCTCTTCTATGCAGAATCCTTCCCACGCTGGCTGAAAAGAGTACTCGACGTCGGCTGGGTTGCTGGGCTATTCCTACTTGTCGGGTTCTGGACGCGGACAGGAGTGACCGGCGGTACCGCCCTTCTTGTGGCCGGCCTAGGGCTCGTGATCGTTCCCGTCGCCTCGCCATTGGTGATGACGCCATTGACGGAGTGGATAGGTGCCGGACTCGGTCTCGCTGGGGGGGTGGCGCTGCAGCGAGCTGGACGGCCCGCCAACCACTCCCGATCTACGTCCCCAACGCCTTGAACGGGCGATCGACTCAAGTTCCTCGACCACTCAGGCGCGCCAATCACGACGGCGACTACTGGTCTCGCTTCACGTTTCACGACAGTTACGCAACGACCTGACCACGAGACTCAAAAACAACCCAGCCAATCACTGTTCCACCACTCGATACACCCGTCCCCCCAACGTCACCACGTACATCTCACCTTGGGCATCCTGCCCGAATGACGTGATCTGCGACAGTGTTCCAAGTTCTGTAGAATGATCGATGGGGTCCACCGCGGAGCCACCCTCCACGCGGAAGCTGCGGATCCACCCAGAGCAATAATCCCCGTAAAAGTAGCGACCCTGCAGCGACGGCAACCGGTCGCCGCGATACACGTATCCTCCCGTTACCGAGCAGCCTTCTGAGTGCGGGTACTCCAACACCGGCAAGGTCAGCCCCGTTTGGTCGCACGATGCCGCGTTGTAACAGTGGAGACCTTCCATCACGTTCCAGCCGAAGTTCTCTCCACCGGCACTCGAGAGCAATCGGAAGTCGATCTCCTCCCACGCCCCCTGCCCCACATCGCCGATGTAGACGTCGCCCGTCGCGCGATCGAAAGAGAAGCGCCAAGGATTCCGAAGACCGTACACCCAGATTTCGGGGGCCGCGACGGTATCGTTCACGAAGGGATTATCACCGGGAATCGCGTAGGGCGTCCCGCCATCAACGTCGATCCGAAGGATCGAGCCCAAGAGGGTCGCTGCGTTCTGTCCGTTTCCCTGGGGGTCACCACCCGAGCCACCATCACCTAGACCGACATACAGCATGCTGTCGGGACCGAAGGTCACGAGACCTCCGTTGTGATTGCTGAACGGCTGAGTAACGACCAAGAGCGTGTCCTCAGACGCCGGATCCGCGATGTCGGGATCAGCCGTCACGCGAAACCGCGACACATGCGAGTGACCGTTCAGATTCGTGTAGTACACGAAGAACTCGCCGTTCTGCGCGTAGCGGGGGTGGAATGCCAGACTGAGAAGCCCCTGCTCGCCTCCCGACAGCACTCTCCCATTGATGTCCAGAAATGGCGTGCCGAGCAGGGAATCATTGCGCATCACCTTGATCACGCCTCCCCGCTCCACGATGTGGAGTCGCGTTGTATCCTGGACCGGTGCCGTGACGAAGATGGGGCTCGACAGGTTCTCCGTAACTAGTTCGAGTGCAAGCACGGGAACAGGCGCAGCACCGGAATCCACGACTACGACGGTACCCCCAGCCGCCCCACCATACGCCGCTACGATAACGGTCTGCCCCGAGCCCACGCCCGTCGCGCGCGCCACGCGGGGCCCGATGGACAGCACGGTCACCACCGCGGGATCGAGACTGGCCCACGTGACGGCGACGTCGAGTGTGTCGCCAATCTGGTCAATCACCGTGGCTGCGAGCACAGTCGTGTCGCCGACTGTCAGTGAGTCCAATGCTGGCTCGACCATCACACGCGTCTCGCCAATCGTGACCACGATCGGCACACTGCCTGAGAGCGAGGTCAGCGTGATGGCAACGGGCGGATTGTCTCCCACCACGACATCGATGGTGATCGAGCCCATGTGCGTTTCGATCCCACCACCGTCGAAGGCCCGAACGGTGATCGTCCGTTGGATCCCTGTCGGCACCGTGATCGACCCGGATGCGACTCCATTGGCTACCGCGAGTTGGAACACGAGTGTGTCGGCAATGCCGGACCCCGACACCTGGACCACAACTGATGCAACATTGAGCGCTCCCACACTCGCAGAGACCGCCAACGTTGCTTCCTCCTGCGTGGGAACCGTCGGCCCCTCACCAGCGCACGCTAGTGTTATCCAAACAGCAAGAGTGGTTAAGAAAACCTCAGTTCTGCACTGCATCATCGCATCGCCCCGACGCTGCTGATAGCTGATGGCTGTAGGCTAACGGCTGCTATCCACACAACACACTCCCCCCGTTTACGTTCACGATCTCCCCCGTCATGCCGCTCGCGAGGTCAGAGCAGAGGAAAACGATCGGGCCTGCGATTTGTTCCGGGGTTGCGACCCTTCCGAGGGGAATCGTCGCCTCGATCTTCCTCCTTCCCCCTCCCCCTTGCCGTTCGTACGGGATCTTCGACATCTCCGTATCCACCCACCCGGGCGCCACGCAATTGACCGTAATCCCGTCCCGAGCCACCTCGATACAAACTGACTTCACGAAAGAGATGAGTGCCCCCTTCGTTGCGGCGTAGTCGGCGTGATACGCCTCGCCGCGCTGCCCCGCCGTGGACGACACGATCACCACGCGACCACCCTCGTTCATGACATTCACGGCTGCCCGCGTGCCATAGAACACGGAGTCGAGGTTCACGGCAAGTGTTCGCCGCCAACGATCGTCATCCATATCCGACACGGACACCTCGTCAACCGGCCAGATCCCAGCATTGGCGACGAAGATGTCGAGCTTCCCGAATGCCTCGAACGTCTCCGCTATGGCGCGTTCGCAGTCCTGACGGTCGGCAACGTCGCCCTGAATCGCCCGCCATCGCCGGCCGATGGCCGCGATCGCCTGTCCTACCTGTTCCGCATCATAGGCCCGACTGCGATAGGTGAACGCCACGTCGGCACCTGCTTTGGCCAGCATGATTGCCGTTGCGGCACCGATACCGCGCGAACCGCCGGTGACAAGAGCGAACCTGCCAGAGAGATCGACTAGCGACACTCGCGAAGCTCCTCCGACCGTAGCCAACAGCGTGGCTGGATAACGGTGAAAAAGTGAAATGTGAAAAGTGAAATCAGGCGGCTGGAGGCGATTCACCTTTTCGCTTTTCAGCCTTCACCCTGTCAATTGCTTTCCGGAACCCAGCGCCCCATCCTATCTTGATCTTCGCGGGGCGCACAGCAACCATCTCCCGATCTTCCACCACCGCGCATGGGTTCTCCATAGCCAGTACGTGGGCAACATCTTTGTGTCCGTGTTCTTCCAAGTAGCGTACCGCGGCCGACACAATCTTCGCATCGCCGTGATTGTCAGACGCGATGACGTCGGCCAGTCCCGCTTTCACCAGCTCCCGCGCGCGTCTGCTCCGCGGGTTGCGTCGGGTCACGTCGATCGCATCGATCTGGAGCCTCGCGCCCCGCCTACGGATGTTTGCCAGATCAGGAATACTCAAGCGGAAGTATCGCTCGGGGTGTGCCACCAGCGGCACCACACCGTTCTCCTCATACTCCTTGAGCGCATCTCGGAATCTCACTGGTGACACGTTGATCGGGAACTCGACAAGGAAGTATCGGGATCCAGCAACCGAGAACCGTCGGTCAGCGAGCGACTTGGCGGACAGCGGCTCATCCAGCATGATCTCGAAGCCCAACACCAAGCGGGGTTTCTCCGGAGCCTCCGGCTTCAAAATCGCGAAAGTCTCGTCACGCTGTTCCACGACATCGTCCGGATGATCCGCAATTTCACTCGCCGTCACGTGCGGAGTGAGAGCCAGAGTCTCGACACCGCCTGCCGCCATGGCCTCCAAAACCGCTACGGATTGCTCGACTGATCGCGACCCGTCATCGATGCCGGGCAGGAGATGGGAGTGGAGATCGACGTAGCCGCTCATCGGCCGCACAACCCCGGACGGTCTGGGACGGTCAGAGACGGTCTAGGACGAACGGGCTTGGAAAAGGGTCGTCGTCGACCGTCTTCGACCATCCTCGACCGTCCGCTCACCGCAACTCTCCGAGGCTGACAGGATCGGCGCCAGCTACTGCCTCACACGCATACGTGATCAATGCATCAGCAGTCAGGAGAACCATCGCCTTGTCGTGGGTGGACGGCAGCGACCAGGCGTCGCAGAGGAGCTCGCCGGCAATGGAGCGGAGAGCATCAGGGAGACGGGAGGAGGGAGGGGGTCGCTTCGGTGAATCGCCCTCCTGTTTCGCAAAGCGATCTCCTCCCTCCTCCCACCTCCCAGAAGCAATCGCTTCCCGGATGCGATTCGCCAGCGACTCCGGCACGTCCACGAGCCTGGGCTCGAGCCAAACCAACACGTCGGCGTGGCTCACTACACGCCGAGGATCTCTGCGACGATTCGTGGCGTCGCTGTCCGCGCCGCCGAGAGCTTTGCAGCGTCCCCTGCTCCGGCTGAGGCAAAGTGTGGGCGGCCACCGCCTCGGCCACCACTCACCTCTGCAATGCGACTCACGATGGCACCAGCCTTGACGCCGCGGGAAATGAGATCGTCCGTGACACCCACGTGAATGCCGGCACGCTCTCCAGTCACGAACAGCACCTGAATCGCCGCCTTGTGTCCCTCGCGGAACGCGTCCATGAGCAACCCGATTTGGCCTCGGTCCGAGACCGGAGCCTCACCAAGGTACAGCTCCGCTTCCCCAACTTGGTGCCTCTCGTAGCCCTCTCTTCTCCCTCCTCCCCCTTCCCTGAGGAGCTCCTCGACCTGCCGCTCTAACCGCTTCTTCTCCTCCAACAGTCCCTCGATACGTCGAGCCAAGTGCTCGGGTGCAGTGCGCAGTGTTCCCGCTGCCTCTTCGATTCGTTCCCCTAAGCTCTTCACATGTGTGTAGGCGACTGGACCTGTCATAGCCTCAATGCGCCTCACCCCTGCGGCCACACCCGTCTCGCCCGCAAAGTGGAACAGCCCGATCTGGCCGGTCGAGCGCACGTGCGTCCCGCCGCACAGCTCCATGGTCACACCAGGCATGTCCACAACGCGCACCACGTCGCCGTATTTGTCGCCGAAGAACGCGATCGCTCCGGCAGCAATCGCGTCGCGGTACGGCATGATATGGGTGTCGACGAGTACGTTCTCCCAGATGTGCTCGTTCACCTCTTCTTCGATCGCATCCAGTTCTTCCGGTTTGACGGGCGCATGGTGAGAGAAATCAAAGCGCAGCCGGTCGGGGGCGACTACGGATCCTGCCTGCCGAACGTGCCCGCCCAACACTTGGCGCAGTGCATGATGCACCAAATGCGTCGCCGAGTGGTTGCGCTCGATGTTACGCCGCCGCTCCTCAGCCACGGTCGCCTCGACGGAGGTGGGCTCGAAAGGCCCTTCGTAGGGTCCGACGACCACCTGCTTCCCTTCGACCTTGATCACGTCCTCGACCGGAAGCAACCACCCATCGCCTTTCACGACGCCAGTATCGCTCACCTGGCCGCCTGATTCCGCGTAGAAGGGGTTCTCGTGCAGTACGAGCTCCAACTGATCGTCGCCTTGCCGAAACGAGAGAATCTCGGTCTCGGCATTGGTCATTTCGTATCCCACGAACTTCTGGCGCTTGCGCGGAATCACACGGGTGAATCTTCCAGCGCCGCCTCCGCGCCGTACGACAGCTCGCCCTCCTCCCTCCCCTCTCCTCCCCGATGTCCGCGACCTCTTCTGCTGTTCTGTGAGCGCCCTCTCGAACCCAGCTTGATCGACAGACCATCCCCGCTCGGCCGCAATCAACTGCGTCAGATCGATCGGAAATCCATACGTATCGTACAGCTTGAAGGCGTCCGCTCCTGCAATCGTACCGGATGCTCCCGCAGTCAGCTCGTCCAACCGCTCGAGCCCACCGTCGATCGTCGCCAGGAACCGCTCCTCTTCCGCGCGTGCAACGCTTTCAATGTGATCGGCCTTCTCCTCGAGCTCAGGATAGACGCCGCCCAGGGAGTCAACGACGACTCTGGACAGCTGCGCAAGCATCGGCTCACTCTGACCAAGCAGGTATGCGTGCCTCACAGCGCGTCGCAGGATCCGGCGTAGTACGTAGCCGCGCCCGTCCGCGGACGGATAGACCCCATCAGCCAACAGGAACGACACAGCGCGGGCGTGGTCGGCTAAAACACGGAAACCAATCCCCTTCCGGCCCCGATCGTACTGCTTCCCCACGATCTCTTCAGCGCGTCGAATGATCGGCATGAAGAGATCGGTGTCGTAATTCGAGTGGACGTCTTGCAGCACCGCCGCAATCCGCTCGAGCCCAGCACCGGTATCCACTGAAGGCGCGGGCAGTGGAGTGCGGGACCCGTCCGCCGCCTGATCGAACTGCATGAAGACCAGGTTCCAGATCTCGAAGAGGTCACCGGACTCAGCGATGACCTCGAACTCTTCAAGCGACGGGACACTACCTCTCCCCCCTCCCTCCTCCCTCAAATCCACGTACATCTCCGAACACGGCCCGCACGGCCCCGTATCGCCCATCTGCCAGAAATTGTCCTTGTCGCCCAGCCCGTAGATCCGCTCGTCGGCGACTCCGGCCACCTCACGCCACAGCTTTCGCGCGTCATCGTCGGTGTGGTGGACGCTAATGAAGAGCCGGTCGGGATCGATGCCCAAATACTCCTCGCTAGTCACCCATTCCCAGGCGTACTCTATCGCTTCCTTCTTGAAGTAGTCACCGAACGAGAAGTTGCCGAGCATTTCGAAGAACGTGTGATGCCGAGCGGTGAGTCCCACCTGCTCGAGATCGTTGTGTTTCCCTCCAGCACGGACGCACTTTTGCGCGGTGACAGCGCGATCGTAGTCGCGGTGCTCCAACCCCTGGAACACCTGCTTGAACTGCACCATGCCGGCGTTGGTGAAGAGCAGGGTGGGATCACCGGCAGGGGCCAACGACGACGACGCCACGTGTTGGTGGCTGCGCGACTTGAAGTAGTCAATGAATGACTGCCGGATGGTGCTCGATTTCATCCAAGGAAGGTAACAACGATGCGATCCGTCACGTAGACGTTGCGCGTCGGGATTCGCGGCAGTCCTACTGCCCTGCCCAGCCTACCGATTACCGCTCCTCACCCACCACCTCCCTCACCATCTCCACGACGTCCCTCCCCCTGAACCCCCTCCTGCCCAAGTAGGCTACGAGCCGACGCATGAGCTTCTCGCGGGACAAGTCACCCAGCTGGTTGCGACGCTTCTCGGCGATCTGGCGTGCTTGGGCCATGGGGTCGACGCCCTCAGCTTCGAGCACCCGATCGATGGCCCGTTCTGCCAGCCGGCGGTCAACACCCTTGGCCATCAGATCGGTGAGGAGACGAGGGGGCCCGTGGCCCTTGGCCGAGCGGACCCGCGCGTAGTGCTCTGCAAAGGTCGTGTCGTCGAGCAAACCCCTCGACTCGAGTCGGCCAACGGCCTCCGCGGCGGCTGACGGATTGTGCCCGCGCTCTCGTAGCTTGCGGAGGACCTCATGCACTGAGCGCGGCCGCGCGGCGAGCATCCGAGTCGCTACCCGGTACGAGGCCTCCACGTCCGCAATGTACGAGAGCCGATCGACCGTCTCTTGAGCGACTTCCTGCTCGGCCTCGAGCCCCATGTCACGCACGACTTCTGGGGGAACGGATGCAAATCGGGCCCCGTCCAACTCGATAACGAGACAAGAGGGGGCCCGGCGGTCGGGGTGGATGCGCGTTACACGCATGAAACTAGACAGCACCCGTCAATCGTGAAACGTGAAAGGCGAAACGAAGCTTCGACTTGCCGTTCACGTTTCACGTCTCACGTCTCACCCTCCGCGTCGTCAGGAGCTACCTCCGCCTCTGGCGGGTGCTCCACCACCATCCCCAACACCACCTTCACCTTCTGCTCGATCTCCGCCGCAACATCCGCATGGTCCTTGAGGTACAGTTTGGCGTTCTCTCGACCCTGCCCGATCCGCTCCTTGCCGTACGAATACCAGGCACCGCTCTTGTCGATGATGTTGGCCTCGGCGCCGATGTCGACCAGCAACGACACGTGACTGATACCCTCGTTGAACATGATGTCGAACTCCGCCTGTTTGAAGGGCGGCGCGACCTTGTTCTTCACCACCTTGACGCGAACCTTGTTGCCCGTGATCTCGTCCCGCTCTTTGACCGGACCGATCCGGCGTACATCGAGCCGAACGGAGGAGTAGAACTTGAGTGCGCGACCGCCCGTCGTGGTCTCGGGGTTCCCGAACATGATCCCTATCTTCTCACGCAGTTGATTGATGAACACGACCGACGTGCGCGACCGGTTGATGCTCCCCGCGAGCTTTCTCAACGCCTGCGACATCAGCCGCGCCTGCAGTCCCACGTGCGAGTCACCCATGTCGCCCTCGATCTCGGCCTTGGGCACGAGGGCCGCTACCGAGTCGATCACGATCACATCTACCGCACCCGAACGCACCAGAATCTCTGCAATCTCCAGTGCCTCTTCGCCCGTGTCTGGCTGTGAGACCAGGAGGTTCTCGATGTCGACCCCGAGCTTCTTGGCATATTCGACATCGAGCGCGTGCTCAGCATCGATGAACGCTGCGACACCACCCGCCTTCTGTGCGTTCGCTTCGATGTGCAGCGCGAGCGTTGTCTTCCCGCTCGACTCCGGCCCATAGATCTCGGTGATCCGACCACGCGGAATGCCGCCCACCCCAATCGCGGCATCGAGGTTGATCGCGCCGGTCGAGATCGCTCCGACCACCACGCGAGGCCTGTCCTGCCCCATACGCATGATGGCGCCCTTCCCAATCGTCTTCTCTATCTGGGCGATCGCGAGGTTCAAGGCCTTTGACTTCTCTTGCGCCATCTTGGGATCGACTTGTTGGTCAGACTTGGCAGGCATGAGGTGAGAATCCTGGTTGGCAGTTATGGGTTGAGGACTTTCAGCCATCAGCTATCGGCCTTCAGCCATCAGCTGTAGGTGTCGAGTGCTGTCGTCAGAGTCGTCTATCAAGGTCTCCCGAATATAAACCGAAAACACCACCCCCCGCTAGCCGATCCGAAACGCATCCTCCACATGCTCCAGTCGATATCTCCCTCGCGGAGAGAGCGTAACTCCAATCACGTCAAAGCGATACGCATCGTCCGGCGATCCGTGGCGGTCGACCCAAGCGTTTGCCACCCGGACAATCTCCCGGCGCTTGCCCCACCTGATCGCCTCCAGCGGGCTGCCAAACCTGGAACCCCACCGGGTCTTCACCTCGAGAAATGCTACGAGATGGCCCTTCCGGGCCACCAGATCGACCTCCAGGCGGCCCATGCGGAAGCGGTGCTCCAGAATCTTCCACCCGGTGGCCTTGAGATACTGCATCGCCAGCTCTTCGCCCTGCAGACCGCGCACATGGCGCGGATCGGTCCAAGTGGACGGGTCGGACTTGATCGGCATGGAGCAAGGTGCGGCCGACGGCTATCGAGCAGGTAACCGGTTCCATGCGCCAATAAGCTGAGCATTGCACGGGAAACGGGGGCCGCGACACGGGATACGGATGCTCATCGCGTCCCTCCGTATCCCGAATCCCATATCCCGTATCCCTAGTAGTCCCCCAGTTCTTCCATGCCGATCAACACCTCTCGTCCCTTGGGCCCGCCCGAGGGGCCCAGGATGCCCGCGTCCTCGAGTTGATCCATGATACGTGCCGCGCGGCCGTAGCCGATCTTTAGGCGGCGCTGCAACAGCGACGTCGAGCCGCCCTGATTGCTGATGCACACCTGTGCTGCCTCGATGAACAGCGCATCGCGGTCTGCCCCTTCTGCCCCTCCCACCCCGCCTGCCACATCTGCCGCCGATTCCTCGATCGTCTGTACGACGTCGAGAATGTCCTCCTCGCGCTCCGGGACGAGCCCTTCTTGTTCTCGCTCTTCCTCCAACGCTTTTGCCTTCTCGGCATACCACTTGGTCAGGTCCTCGGTCTCAGGAGTCGAAATGTAGGCCCCCTGGAACCGCACCGGCTCGCTCTTCCCCGGTGGTAAGAACAAGCCGTCGCCGTTGCCCAGTAGCGCCTCCGCGCCGTTCTGATCGAGGATGGTTCGGCTGTCGACCTTCGACGCGACTCGAAACGCAATCCGGCACGGGAAGTTGGCCTTGATGAGTCCCGTGATCACGTTCACGCTGGGTCGCTGGGTGGCAAGAATGAGATGGATGCCCGTGGCACGTGCTTTCTGCGCCAATATTGCCAGCGGCTTCTCGACTTCGCCCTGCACGGTCATCATCAGGTCGGCGAGTTCGTCGACGATGAGGACGATATAGGGGAGGGGGCCGCCGGAATACGGGAGGGGGGAGGAGAGAAGAGTACCCGCCGACGCATCGTCCCCCTCCGGTGCACCGGAGCGCACTCCTCCCCCCTCCCGCCTCCCACCTCCCACATCAACCAGCTCCCGTCCCTCCGCCAAGAATCGATTGAAATCCGCCATGCCCCTCGCACCGTTCGCGTGGAACAGCCGGTACCGTCGGTCCATCTCGACCATGATCCACTTCAAGACCTGCGCGGCTTCCCGGTTGTCGGTGACGACGGGATGACGGAGATGCGGCAACGCATTGTACAGCGAGAGCTCGACCATCTTGGGATCGATCATCAACAACCGGAGCTCACGCGGCGTGTAGCGGTAGATCAAGCTCGTGATGATGGTGTTGATGCAGATCGACTTGCCGGAGCCCGTGGCCCCCGCAATGAGCAAGTGCGGCATGCGGGCGAGATCGGTGACGATGGGCTTGCCCGCCAGATTGTGTCCCAACGCTATCGGCAACACGCCGCGGGCGCCCTCCCACTCCGAGGCATCGAGCAATTCGCGGAGGGCCACGATTCGGGGAGCGGGGTTCGGGACCTCGACACCGACCGCGCCTTTCCCGGGAATCGGTGCCACGATGCGGATCGACTGCGCACGCATGGCGAGCGCCAAGTCATCGGCCAGCGCGGCGATCCGTCCCACTTTTACCCCCGGCGCCGGCGCGACTTCGTATTGCGTCACCACCGGCCCCGTCGTACGACCCACGATCGTTCCGTCGACCCGAAACGTGGCGAGCGTCTCGATCAGAATGTCCCCCTGCCGCTCGATTGCCTCGTCCCAGTCGTGGATCTCTCTGACGCTGGGCGACGTGAGCAGACTCACCGGGGGCAGCTCGTCAAACACATCTTCTTCGTCGTCTTTGCTGCGGCGGAAGAACGAGCGCTTCTTGGGTCGGGCGGTTGGGCGGTTCGATTCCACCGCTGAGAGGGGGGAAGAGGGAGCGGGGCGGGGGACAGACAGAACATCGCCGTCCATCGCCCGCCCTCGCCCCACATCGCCCTCCGTCTGCGAGAGGCGACGGAAGGGGTGCCAATCCAGCGAGTATATGGTGAGCGCCGAGAGCCCCAACACGCCGCTGATCACCGCACCGGCGGTCCCAATGAGGCTGGCGATACCCACGGCCATCGCGGCTGGCGCGATTCCGGTGAGCTTCTGGGTCGCGGTCCACAGCTCGTAGTCTGCTGGGAAGTCACTCGGGCGAACGGCGCCCGACGCTACGGCGATCGCAAACGGCACCAGCACGATGAGCCCGGCGAAGAGCACCGTCACTCTCAGGAAATCGAGCCGCGGGACGCGACCGAAGCCACCGAGTCCGGCCGTCAGGCCATACACTGGCACGAGCGCAGCCCCAATCCCGAGCGCGCGCCAGAGAAACCCACCGACACCCCGGCCCACAGGGCCGGTGACCTGCCACGGCAGGAGGGTGAGCGCCACAAAAATACCGGCTAGGAGGGCACCGATTGCGATGAGCTCCTGCCGGTGTCGTGGCGTCAGCGGCATGCTAGCCTCGGTTCGGTATCGTGACCAGTCGGTCGGCGTACTGGGGGACCACTGAATAGGTATCGAGTTCCATCGCCGCGACAAGGTCATTGCGGAACTTGGCTTGCTTGAGGCCCCGAGCACCGGCGCTCGACGTGATAGCCTGCTTCCACTGGTCGCCATAGCGGCGCACCAGCTCGAGCGCCGCGATCGCGGCATCGTTGACGTCCGCCGAGCGACGCAGGCGCGGAGGAACGATCGCCTGGGCGAAGCGGCCCGCGGTGTAGGCATCCTCCAATGCGAACATCCGCTCGCGACCACTGCAGAGGATGTGGAGCTCCTGCGCCTCCTCGAAGATCCGTCTTCCTTCTTCGACAATCGCGCTGAAGTTGGTCACCGCGCCGATCAGGACAGGCTTACCCGACTCGGCCGCGACGATGGCGGGGGTGCCGTTCGTCGTGGCCATCACCAGCGTCTTCCCTTTCACAACGCTCGGTTTCATCTCGAGCGGCGAGTTGCCCAACTCGAATCCTGGGATCTTCTGCATGTTGCGCTCACCGCAGAGCAACACGGCGTCGCGCTCCAAGTTCTGAGCGAGGCGGAGGGCATCTTCATGGTCGACGACCGGCACGACCGCCTTGGCACCGTTGGACAACGCAGCCACGATCGTGGTCGTCGTCCGCAGGACGTCCACCACGAGCACTGGTCGGTCCTGAATGTCATGCGGCTTCACGCCGAGCGGGGTGAAGTAGACGGAAAGCTTCACCGCGGCGGCTCGAACAGCTGTTGCTCCCGTTCCAGGAACTTGGTGTCGACAGTCCCCGCTCGGAAATCAGGATGGTCGACGATCCGCTGCAGAAACGGGATGTTGGTCGTGATCCCCTCGATGATGAACGAGTCGAGCGCGTGGCGCATTCTGGTCAACGCTTCTTCGCGCGAGCGGCCATGCACGATCAGCTTTGCGATGAGCGAGTCATAGAACGGCGGGACCGTATAGCCGGAATAGATGTGCGTGTCGACCCGCACGCCCGGTCCACCCGGAGGATGAAATGTGGTGATCGTGCCCGGAGAGGGCTGAAAGTTACGGAACGGATTCTCGGCGTTGACACGGCACTCGATCGCGTGACCCCGGACGCGGTTGCCTTTGAGCTCGAGCTCGACAGTCTCGCCGGCTGCAACTCGGATCTGTTCCTTCACGAGATCGAAGTTCGTCACCATCTCGGTCACCGGGTGCTCGACCTGGATTCTTGTGTTCATCTCCATGAAGTAGAAGTGGCCGTCGGGATCGAGCAGGAACTCGACCGTTCCCGCACCCACATACCCAATCTTCGATGTTGCTTTGATCGCTGCCTCGCCCATTCGCTCACGCAGCGTCTGGTCGACTGCCGGGCTCGGCGCCTCCTCGACCACTTTTTGATGGCGCCGCTGCACTGAGCAGTCGCGCTCACACAAATGGACGACCTTGCCATACCGATCGCCCATGACTTGGATCTCGACGTGGCGCGGCCGATCAAGATACTTCTCGATGTAGACCTCATCGGAGCCGAACGCGGCCAGCGCTTCGTTTCTGGCGAGCGCAAAGGCCTGTTCGAACGCCTCGGCATCGCGCGCCACCCGCATCCCCTTCCCGCCGCCCCCGGCGGTGGCCTTGATCAGCACCGGATATCCGATACCCTCCGCCACTTCGCGCGCCGTGTCGACGCTCTCAATCACTCCATCCGATCCAGGCACCACGGGAATGCCCTGTGCCACGACCATCTCGCGGGCCGCCGCCTTATCGCCCATGAGGCGGATCTGCTCGGCGGTTGGACCGATGAACGCGATATTGGATGCATCGCAGGTTTCCGCGAAGGCGGCGCTTTCGGCGAGGAATCCATAGCCCGGATGGATGGCATCCGCGCCGGTGATCTCGGCTGCGGCAATGATGTTGGGAATTCTCAAATACGAGAGCCGACTCGGCGGCGGGCCGATACACACCTCATCGTCGGCGAACCGCACGTGGAGCGACTCCCGATCGGCCTCGCTGAAGACCGCGACGGTCTCGATGTCCAATTCTCGACAGGCCCGGATGACCCGCAGGGCGATCTCCCCACGGTTGGCGACAAGGATACGCTTGAACACTTGCCTAGGGCGTGAGCCCCTCCATCCCCGGCTCGTCTGGACCCTTGGGCGTGTCAGTTGTAATGACCTCGTCCGCAAACGTGCGATCGGACGTGCCCTCGATGCCCGACACCCTGAGCGCGAACTCGTTGGGATTCGTCGAGTAGAAGAGCGCCATTTCGTAGTCGATCTCGCCCTGTTGGTACCACTGCATCAGCGACTGGTCGAACGACTGCATGCCGTACTGGACGGTCCCTTCCTTGATCAGGTCCGGGATATTGAGCGCTTTCTGGGCGTCACGGATGTTGTCGCGCACGGCGGCAGTATTGATGAGCACTTCGCAGGCCGGTACCCGATGCACACGATCCTTCGTCGGGACGAGGCGCAGCGAAATGACCGCCTCCAACGCTGTGGCCAGGAGACTCCGCACCGCGGTGTGTTCGTGGGGTGGGAAGAAGGAGATCACGCGGTTGATCGTCTGCGTCGTGTCGGTCGTATGAAGCGTGGAAAACACCAGGTGACCGGTGTCGGCCGCCTTCATCGCAGTGTCCAGAGTGATCCGGTCACGGATCTCACCGATCAGGATGACGTCGGGGTCCTGCCGGAGTACGTGCCGTAGCGCCGCTTCGAACGACAGCGTGTCGGTTCCCACCTCGCGCTGCGCGATGTTCGCCTCGCCGTCACGGTGCAGAAACTCGATCGGGTCCTCGATCGTGATGATGTTGCAGCGGCGATTGTGGTTGATGTGGTTGATCATTGCCGCCAACGCTGTCGATTTGCCCGAGCCCGTCACCCCCGTGACGAGCACCAATCCACGTGGCTTCGTCGCGATCATCTGCAGCACCTGTGGGAGGTTCAGCTCGCGAATCCCCTTCACCTCATACGGAATCGCCCGGAACACGAACGAAAGCGTGCCCCGCTGCTGGAACACATTCGTGCGGAACCGTCCCACGCCTGGCACGCCGATCGCGAAGTCCGCCTCCTTGTGCTCGGCAAACTCCTTGACCTGCCGCGGTGTCATAAGCTGTTCGGCGAGCGCCTTCAGCTCCTCGGGTTTGAGCGGTGCTTGGCTGAGCTGCACCAATTCCCCGGCGATCCGGACCGTCGGAGGCCGACCCACCTTCAGGTGAATATCGGACGCATCGCGCTGCACCATCTCCGTGATGGCTTCTTTGAAATTGAACGGCGTGACCTTCGCTGGATCACTCATTGGCATCTACCCTAAAGAGCACCTGTCCGAATTCGACCGGCTGCGAATCCTGGATACACACTTCCTTGATCACCCCGGAGATCTCGGCATCGATGGGATTCATGATCTTCATTGCTTCGATAATGCAGAGGGTCGTTCCAGGTGTGATGCGGCTCCCCACCCCCACGTACGGCTCCGCACCCGGCTCCGGCTGCGCATAGAAGGTGCCCACCATCGGAGCGTGGATCTCGGTCAGGTGGGGCGTCGCTGCGGCATCTGCCCTCTCTGCCGCATCTGCCGTAGTGGCGGGAGCAGCAGCAGGATTGTCGGGTTGCGGTGGGGCTGCCGCTGCACTTCCCGCCGCGACCTGATACGTCACCGGCCCGGAGTGTGACGGCAGGCTGTTCTTCGAAACCTTGATGGTCGTGCTCCAGAGGTTCTTATGAACCTCGATCGCTCCCACGTTCGACTCGTTCAGGAGCTCCAGGAGCTTCTCGAGAAGTTTGATGTCTTTCATACGCGCTCGAGGTATTTGTCTTCGCGGCGATCGATTCGAATCATCTGCCCTTCCTCGATGAAGAGC
>JAOTWK010000421.1 GCA_029862935.1 Gemmatimonadota bacterium
CGCGACGATGACCAGCGTGATGGCCGCCATCCACTCGTAGCTGGCGATGGCGAGGCCCACGTGGCTCGCGGCGTTGCCGCTCATGCCCACGAATTGTTCGGTCGAGATGTTGGAGGCGATCAGCGAAAACCCAATCAGCCACCAGCTCAGACCGCGGCCGGCCAGGAAGTAGTCCTCGCTGCCCTTCTCGCTCTTGCTCTTGTACAGGCCGATGCTGACGACGGCCACCACGAAGGCGACGAAGATCAGAATGTCCCAAACCGAAATCTGAAAACTCTCAGGGCTCATGGTGGGTCCGGAGTTCGGGAAGGAGTAGGCTGCTCTCTAGTGAGCGTTCATTCTGCTGGGCGGATCCGAACGGCCTGGCCGCCGCCCGGTGCAAGCTGCATGCGGAGCGTGGACCCCGCGTCGACGGGACGGCTCGAGATCGACATGGGAAACGGGTCGTGCAGCCAGTGGGCCCCCTCGCCGTCGGCATAGATCTCCGCGACGAAGTGCTGTCCAGCGGGCAGGAACGCGAGCGGGACCTCAAACGTGCGGGCTTCTTCGTCGGTGATGGCCCCGATGAACCAGTCCGGACCACCTCGCTCCTGGCGCGCCACGACCACATAATCGCCGATCCGGTCCTCGAGCACCCGGGTCTCTTCCCAATCAACCGCGACATCCTTGATGAACTGGAAAGCAGGCTGGCCCTGGTAGTTCTCGGGCAGATCCGCGGCCATCTGCATAGGTGAGTAGAGCACCACGTAGAGCGCGAGCTGTTTGGCCAGGGTGGTGCGGACCCGCGCCGCCTCGGGCGGGCGCGGCGTCCCGTCGGTCGATGCGATCAGGATGTCGAACACCCCGGGGGTGAAGTCCATCGGCCCCGAGAGCATCCGGGTAAAGAACAGGATCGTTTCATGCTCGGGCGGGTTGCCGCCGTCGCCCGCCCAGGCATTGTATTCCTGCCCCCTGGAGCCCTCGCGTGTCATCATGTTGGGATAGGTCCGGCGCTCCCCGGTGTCCTTGATCGGCTCGTGCACGTCGAGCATGATGCCGCGCCGCGCCGCTTCCTGGATCACCTTCCGCCAGTGCCGCACCATGTACTGGCCGTGGTGTGCGTGGCCCTGGGCCGTCTTGTCACCCACGTACCCGGTCTTGATCGCCCTGATCCCGAGACGCTGATAGAGGTCGAAGGCGTCCTTCAGTTGGCGCTCGTAGTTCTCGACCCCCATGGACGTCTCGTTGTGGGCGATGAGGGTCACGCCTTTCCGGCGGGCATACTTGGCCAATCCCTCCAGGTCGTAGTCCGGGTAGGGCCTGGTGAACGAGAACGAGTCGGCGTTGGCGATCCAGTCGCCGTCCCAGCCGACGTTCCATCCCTCGACCAGCACCCCGCCGAAGCCATTGTCGGCGGCGAAATCGATCAACCGCCGCGTGTTGGCAGTGGTGGCGCCGTGCCGGGGACCCGAACTCCAGGTCACCTTGTTGATGTGCATCCCCCACCAAATGCCGACGTACTTCATCGGCTCCACCCAGCCGACGTCGCCCAGCGCGTTGGGCGGGTTCAGGTTGAGGCCGAGGACGGAGGGGACCAGGTCCGCCGCGCGGTCGGCCAGCTGGATGGTCCGCCAGGGTGTCATAAAGGGCGTCTGGCCGTAGACCTTGGCCCCGTCGGCCCAGGCCGTGAGCGTTACCCGCAGGTGGCGGTCGCGTGAGCTGGTCAGATTCATGGCGGCGTAATCGACCAGGTTCGCCTCATGAATCACCAAGTAGAGCCCGTCGTAGGTCTCCATGGTGAGCGGGGTGTGGACCTCGGGCAAGGTCGTCATCGGCGACGACCCGTACATCAGCTCGTAGCGATGGGTCGGATCGTTCGCCGGAATCCACCACGCCCGGGCGTCGGTCGCCAGGTAGAACTCGGTGAGTTCCTCGGTGATCACGAAGGATTGGAGCGCCGGTTGTTCGGGGAACTCGTACCGGAAGCCCACCCCGTCATCGAAGACCCGAAACACGACGTCGAAGCGGCGACCCGGCCGCGACGCTTCGGCAACCGACACTCGTAATTCGTTGTGGTGGTCGCGTACCCGGGCCACCTCACCCCAGGGCTGCTCCCACGTCTCGTCGACCGTGTTCCGCTCGGTGCCGGTGATGGTCAGGCTGTCGCGGAGGGGGGGAGCGTCACGGAATTCGAAGCCCAGACGCGAGGGCAGCACGACCTTCCGATCCGCACGATCCAGGCTGTACAGCAGCATGCCCGACCGAGTCTCGACCGTCACGACGGTCCGGCCGTCGGGCGAGGCGACCCGCACCGGCTCCTGCGCCGAGGTGGCTGCCGCGGCCACAGACAGCGCGAGCAGAGCGGCGGGAACCGCCCGTCCGACGCGACAGCTCCAGCGAGCGAGCCTCGATTCCAGTTTCATCCATCCTCCCGTTTGCGCGCCGGCCGTCGCCGTGACACGGTCCCGACTCGCAAGCCTACCGCCGTTCGCTCAGGAGCACCAGATCGTATCCAGTCGTGAGCGAGATCGCACCGTTGGTCACCCTACCCGTCGCTCCGGAGTAGCCATCCGCGAGTTCGGTCCCGTCGGGAAACACGCCGAAAACGGGGATGGTCTTCCGCCCCGCGTCTTGGTCCATCGCCACGAGCACGCGATCGGAGAACCCTGCCGTTGCAATCGTACGGCTGAAGATGTATGGCGCCACCTGGAGCCGGCGATGCTCGCCCGCCCCGACGGCCGGATGGGCCCTGCGGAACCGGCCCAGCTTCCGCCAATGCTCCAGAACCTCCGCGGTCGTGCCCTCGGGCTCGAGGTCCGTCCAGTTCATGAACGAACGGAGATTGGCATCGCCTTGGGCGCCCGCAATGCGAAGGGGCCGCGCCAGTTCGTCGCCGTAGTAGATCTGGGCACCACCCGGCGCGAGCAGCAGACGAGTTCCGGCACCGAAAGGATCCTGCCGGTCCCGATCGTACGGCGCGCCGTCGTCATGCGAGCTCAGGTAGTTGAGGATGGCCACGCCGTCGAGCGGCCCACCACGGAGCGTCGCGGAGTAGCTGGCAAAGAGGCTATCCAACGGTCCGGCGGCGGCACCCTTGAAGCCAAAGTTGATGAGCCCGTCGTAGCCGAAGTCGAAGTAGTCCACCTTCCGGTCGCCGAAATCGAAGTCGCGCCCGTGCCGCAGGTCGTAGTTATAGACCTCCCCCATCATGTAGAACGGCAGATCGTCGAGAACCTTCCCCGGGTGCGCCGCCTTCCAGTCCGCGAAGGCCTGGTCGGCTAGCGCCTTGAGCTCGGCGCTGGCCGACTCCTCGAAGTGCTTGGCCGTGTCGATGCGATAGCCG
The DNA here is from genome assembly GCA_029862935.1 of Gemmatimonadota bacterium. The sequence continues at coordinate 3,323 of JAOTWK010000421.1, forward strand.
TCGAAGCCCAATTCCCGCACCCAGTCGGTCAGCCATTTCATGATGTAGAAGCGCGGGGCACGGGGGTACCCGGTGCGCCGGAAGAACCCGTCGAGTTCGCTCAACTCCTGATCGGCTCTACCCTCCCGCCTCCACTTTTCGACCAGCGCCTGGGGAAGCTCGACTGGATCGTCGCGCTCGGTCAGCACGTCCGGGAGATTGGCCACCAGAGTGCACTCGACCGTCGTGGCGTAGCTCTGGTAGGTACACCGCGGGCCGGTGCGGACCCAGTCGTCGGGCCACTGAGGATCCTGCGGTGTCACGGGGCCGGTATGGTTGATGACGGCATCCATGAGCACGCGGATGCCGTGCCGGTGGGCCGCGTCGACCACGGCGCGCAGATTGTCGATCGTTCCCAGTGCCGGATCGACGGC
>JAOTWK010000036.1 GCA_029862935.1 Gemmatimonadota bacterium
CGCTTTGGAGTCGTGGAACGCATTCTTGCTGCCCTTGAAGAGGGACTGGTGCGTGTGCATCCCTGAGCCGTTCTGCCCGAATATCGGCTTCGGCATGAACGTCGCGGCGAAGCCGTGTCGATAAGCTACGTTCCGCACGATGAACTTGAACGTCGCGAGACTATCGGCCGTCACGATGGCGTTCTCGTACCTGAAGTCGACCTCGTGTTGCCCTTCGGCTACCTCGTGGTGCCCGGCCTCGACCTCAAAACCCAAATCGACCAGATCGTGAATGATGAGACGGCGAATGGGCTCGGCCTTGTCGATGGGCGCTAGATCGAAGTATCCACCCTGATCGTGGGTCTCCAGCATCGCCGTGCCGTTGTCGTCCGCGTGAAAGATGAAGAACTCGGCCTCGACCCCCGCCATCATCTCGTACCCGGCCTTCTTGGCCCGCTCCACCTGTTGCTTCAGGGCCAGGCGCGGACATCCGGGGAACGGCGATTCGTCTGGGTTGTAGATATCGCAGATGATCCGCGCGACGCGGCCGCCTTCGTCATCGTACGGGAAGATCTTGAACGTGTCGAGATCGGGCTTCAGGAGCATGTCGCTCTCTTCGATCCGCACAAAGCCCTCGATGGACGAGCCGTCGAACAGGATTTCGCCGTCCAGTGCCTTGCGGAACTGACTTTGCGGAACCTCGACATTCTTATTGATACCCGTGATATCCGTGAACTGGAGGCGCAGGAAATCAACGCCGAAGTCCTCCGTCAGTTTGAGGATGTCACCCGCCGTCGCCCCCTGCGTATTGATGTGGTTGCCGCGGATCGGGGGCTTCTCGCCGCGAGACGGGATTGTGATGTTCTTCCGTGCTGGCACGCGTCTACTCCTTTGACAAGTCGTGGTCGTATCAAGCCGTGGTCGGTCGCCGCTCAGCCAAACGACCCGAGCGGAAGGGGAGAACCCTAGCTTTGGCCCGTGCTGATGTCAAGCAATACGTGCACGGTCTGCGCATTTCACAGAACGACAGTGCACATTATGTGCCAATTAGAGCAACCTGATACGGTCTTGTTGCCTGCTGTGCAGGATGTTGCAGTCGGTGGGGGTTGTTCAGCTCGAGTGCAGCGAATCCAACAGATTCCAGAGCTCCTGGGCCGAGAAATCGGCAAAGCGGGTCTCGATCTCTTTCTCCGCCCATTCGAGGAAGATCCAGCCAGAGAGCCGGTGGGTGTTGCCCGAGATGAAGTGGATGCGGCCGCGAATGGCGTTCACAGCCTCATCGGCAACGGTCTCCAAGAGGACATCCCAGCGGTTTTCGCCGCGTGCGAGCTCTCCCATTTGTCGAGCTTTGATGGCACTCCACGGCGGGTCGAACTTGTGCCGTTTCTCTTGTCCCTCGGCGTCCCCGGTCATGCGGCTACAGTAATCGGGCACCGGAGGTCGCGCCAGCTATTCCCGCATCCTCCTGCGGTCTCCAGCGACTCCGCGGGCGGCTCCATCGACGCGCCGGAGCGACCGGCTGCTATATTTCTCGCCTCGAAAGACGACCCGCGTCGATCCCCACCTTCGCCGACCCCAAGTGTGATGAACGCATCCATCAAGAATACCTGCTCAAGTTGCGGCGCCTCGTTGAGTTCCGGGGCCCAGTTTTGTCACGCCTGCGGGGCACGCCAGACCCCGGAGCGCACGCCTCTTCCACGCGCAGTGTGGGGCGTTGCCGCCGTAGTGGCGGTGCTCGTCATTGCCGTCGCCGCCTACAGCATCGGTCGCTCGTCCGTCCGCCCTGCTGATACCCCAGGAACGCCACTTGCCGACGGCGCTCCCGGTGGGCCACCTGACATCAGCTCGATGACGCCCCGCGAGCAGGCCGACCGCTTGTTCGAGCTCGTTATGACCGCGCACGAGCAGGGCGATTTCGGACGAGTCAACCAGTTCACACCCATGGCGCTGCAGGCGTATAGTGCGCTCGGGTCTCTGGACCCCGATGCCCACTATCACCTCGGACTCATGAGCGCGATCTCTGGCAACGTCGAGGAGGCACAGGCTCGCGCCGATTCTATCGTGAGCGTCGCTCCGGACCACTTGTTCGCCTTGATGCTGCGGAATTCCGTCGCCCAACTCCAGGGAGATTCTTCTACGAGCCGCGCGGCCCAGCAGCGATTTCTCGAGTTGTACGATGCCCAGATAGCGACCGGACGAGAGGAATACCAACTCCACTCGCGCGCACTCGACGCATTTCGATCGCAGGCGATCGGGTCCACCGGAGGGTCCTGAGTCGGCTGATGACGTCGATCCGACTCGCGCATAGCCCGGATTCCGACGATGCGTTCATGTTCTACGCTCTCGCAGCCGGCAAAATCCCAACTGGCCAGCGGATGTACGAGCACGAGCTCGCCGATATCGAAACGCTCAACCGCCGCGCGCTCAACCAGGAACTCGACGTCACGGCCGTCTCGATCCACGCCTACGCTCATCTCGCGGATTCCTACGCACTTCTCTCGCATGGCGCCTCCATGGGAGACCGCTACGGACCGCGACTCGTCTCGAGGCGTCCCCCTCCTGACGATCCACGAAATGCCAGCCGTGGGCTCCGTATCGCGATTCCGGGCCCCCTCACCACGGCCACTCTCGCGCTACGCCTGTATCAACCGGATTTCGTGCCGCTGGTCATGCCGTTCGACGAAATCGAAGGGGCGCTCGCAGGAGGGAAGGCCGATGCCGGCATCCTGATCCACGAAGGTCAACTCACGTTTCGTGATCATGGGCTCTACCTGTGGGTCGACATGGGCGAGTGGTGGTTCGAGGAAACCCAACTCCCGCTGCCGCTAGGTGGCAATGCCATACGCCGGGAACTCGGCGACGCCTTGATGCGCGACGTGAGTCGTGATCTCAAGGCGAGCATCGAGTACGGGCTCGCGCATCGTGACGAGGCGCTCAACTACGCCATGGAGTTTGCGCGGGGACTCGACCGACAGCAGGCAGATGAGTTCGTTGGGATGTACGTGAACGCCTACACGGTCGACTACGGTGACACTGGTCGTCGCGCCGTACGGACCCTTCTCTCCCGAGGCGTCGACGCCGGTCTCGTCCCACCCCTCGCACGTGACCCGTTCTTCGAGTGAGATTCTGCCTGTGAACCCGTTGCCAATGTGCGCCGTTGGTGGTTCTATTTCCACGATTCGCGGGAGAATTCACCCAGTGAACGGGGTTGGAGCGCATCAGCTGCAACGGGAGCAGACAACGTGACGCAGGAAAGACCATCCCCTAAGAAGGCAACGGTACTGGTCGTCGACGACGAGGAGCCACTCTGTAAGGCCCTGGCCCGGTTTCTTCAGCGGCGGGGCTATCCCGTGCTCACCGCGGGGTCCGGGCCAGAAGCGTTGGAGCGTGTCAAGGCCGACCGCCCGAGTTTGATGCTGCTCGACATCCGGATGCCCAAGATGAGCGGGATCGACGTGATCCCGGAGGCTCTGGGCATCGATCCCGATCTGGCCATCGTCATGCTGAGTGGTGTCGGCGATGCAACCACGGCGGCGCTCTGCATGCAACGGGGCGCCCTGGACTACCTGACCAAGCCGATCGCCCTCCCCGACCTTGGCGAGGCAGTCGACCGGGCGGTGCGGCGGCGCGACACACTGCTCCAGGAAAAGGGCATCTCGAGTTGGCTCAAAGAAGAGGTGTCACGCCAGTCTAAAGAGATCATGCAGGCCAAGAGCGTGCGGGAGAACCTGGTGCTCGCCACCCTGGAAGCGCTGGTGAATGCCCTCGAGGCCAAGAACCGCTACTTCGGCGGGCACTCGGCACGCGTTGCGGCGTTCGCCGCAACCATTGCCACCGAGTTGGCTATGTCGGATGAGGAAGTCGAGACCGTGCGGATCGCTGGCCGCCTGCATGACCTCGGAATCATCGGCATTCGTGACGAGGTACTCGAGAAGGAGGGAGCGCTTTCCGACGAAGAGTACGAGCATATCAAGACCCACGTGACGATCGGCTCGCACATTCTCTCCCCACTCACGCCGTTGGGCACGGTACCGGAAATCGTGCGGACCCACCACGAGCGGTGGGATGGATCGGGCTACCCCACAGGCCTCGCCGGCGAGAGCATTCTGATCGGCGCGCGCATCATCAACGCGGCGGAAACCTACGACGCGCTCACCACCTCGCGCCCATACCGCGACAAACTAGCGCCCGAACAGGCCGTGGAAAAGATGCATCTCATGTCAGGCAGCGTCATCGACCCTGGCGTTATGGATGCGCTCACCCAAGCAGTACAAAAGCGTCAGGCGCTCGTCTTCCTCGATGAAGGTGGTTCGTCGAACGCCTGATTTCCGGTGGGTCATCGTCGCCCTGCTCAGCGTCACCGCATGCGCGCCCGAACCACGCTGGCTCGCCGTCGGAGGGGCCACGAGCATCGACGTCCTGGCGCCAGGCGGCACTGGTGATACGCTCACCAACGTTGGCGGGACCGTCATTGGCGCGACGGGGCTGATCTCAGCCGTCGAGTTCGGACCCGGTGGCTCGAGCATCTACCTAGGCATCACACACAACACAGGCAGCGCGCTCGCGTGGATCAATCGCACAACCGGTGCCTCTCTCGCGCGTCTCCAGCTGCCACGGGATTCGCTCACGACGCTTCGGTTGCTGCCGGACGGGCGCTCGCTTGCAGTCACGACGGTGTCACGTGGGGAGTCGGTCGCGTTCGAGTCGGCGCTGCACATCATTCCCACGGATCTCGCCACCTTCGGGGCTCGCATTCCCCTCTGTTCGGGAGTTGCGGTGGGACTCGCCACCCACGGGGTGCGCGATCGGATGTATGCCGTGTGTCGAGGGGACGAACTCGTCGAGATCGACCGCAAGCTCGGGGTACGGGTGCGCAGCGTTCAGCTCTCGCCTGATGCAGGTCGTTTGCCGTGTGAGGCTGCAGACCTCCACACATCTGCAAATGGGAGCGTCGTCTTCGTGCTCTGCGCGGGGTCTGGCACGTTGCTGTATTTGGATCGGGTACGACTCACCCCTTACGATTCCCTCCCCGTGGGTACCGGTGGCGCACGACTCGCCCGAACGCCAGAAGGCCGGTACGTCGCGATCACGCGCCCCAGCGCGGACGAGGTGGTCATCGTCGATGTCCGACAGCGCAGAATTGCGCACCGCCTCCCGATCGAAGGGGCGGCAGACGTCACCATCGGCATCGATGGGCGATCGGCGTTCGTGACGGCGGCCACAGCGACCCAAAGCCGGCTCTACCGTGTGACCCTCACCACGGGCGCGGTCGTGAGCCAGCAGCTCACCATCTCAGACGCACACCGCGTGGCGGTGTGGCCAGGACCAAAGAGCCCAAAGATGCGCTGGCGCCATCAACCGTAGCGCCGCGGCTCACCATCGCTTGAGACGACCCAGCCGCGACGTTGTCAGCGATTCCGCAGCGATGCCGCGTCTGACAACCAGCTTGGTATTTGCCGCACCTCGACCAAACCCGTTCGGATAGATCCGGATCACCGACCGACTCGCTCGGAGAGTCACACCGTGACGCTTGGGCCCCGGTCGAACGAGGAACACGGAGTCCGACACCCCCTCGAACGCTGCTCGCAACGTGTCGGGTGCAAACTCCAGCCGGACCTGACTGCCCCGAAAGATCGCACTCATCCGAGCATGGCTGTAGAAGTTCACCAACTCCCGCGCAGCGCGAGCTGCCGCTCGCTGATCCGTCCACGTTGCCACGCGCGGCACGGCGAGCGCCGTGATGATGCCGACCACCGTGATCACGATGATCACTTCAAGGAGGGTGACGCCCCTACGCATACGCCAACATGCGCGGGACCCTGGAGAATCATGTCATCCAAGCCCTGCACGGACGAGCAGAAACACGCAAGCTGTCGGGCTTGCCCACGTACCAGCGCCGACCCATACTTGGCATGCCCGCAGAGTCTGTCTGGGACCGGAAGGAGTCACGATGGTCGGTGGAGTGAAGGCCGACGACCCTCTGATGACCCTCAGAGAGTATCGACACCTCGCGCCGTGGAGCCTTCGAGACTTGGCGTCACTCGCCGCAGCAATTCTCGATGTGACCGGCACGCGGCCGATCAATGCCGCTGCCAGTGCACGCCCAAGCGAACGCACCATCCGCTTCTATGTTACCCGTCGCCTCGTCACACCGCCGAATGGCCGGGGCACAGCGGCAATCTACTCCTACCGGCATCTGCTCGAAGTACTCGCCATCAAGTTGCGCCAGATGGAGGGCGCGACCCTCACGAGTATCGCGACCGAACTCGATGCGATGACCGGCGATGTCCTCGAGCGCCGAGTTGCGGCCGCCCTTGGCGTGGAGCTTCCCGCTCCGACTGCGCTTCCATTCTTCGAACGCGCATCGCAGCCACGCGGGCGGGCAGGCCAGGTACTGCGGTCGGCCGTTGGGCACGCCGAGCCGGACGCGACCGACCCGCCGTCCGACTGGCACCGTCTTCGCGTGGCGGACGGCGTCGAGCTCCATGTTCGAGGCGATCACCCTCTGCCTGACACCGCTGAGCTGCGGCGCCACATGGCAGACGCGGTGCGGCTTGCCGTCGATCGCGTCCTCGCCGCGCACCGGAGCTCGAGCGAAGGAACCCGGGGTCCCGAACAAGCGTCTGACGACCAGAACCGTGTATGATTGAGGCGTCAGTGATTCCCTTGCGACTGTCAACACCGGAGTAGACTATGGGCACTTGGATTTTTCTGATTCTCGTCATCGTCGTCATCGTGTGGGCCATCGGCGCCTACAACAAGCTGATTCAACTCAAGGGTGACACGTTGAATGCATGGAAGCAGATCGATGTGCAACTCAAACGACGCCACGATCTGATTCCGAACCTCGTCGAAGCGGTGCGAGGCGCAATGGAGTTCGAGCGGGAGACGCTCGAAGCCGTAATCCAAGCACGGAATCAGGCGGTCAAGATCCAGGCGGGCGCGACGCCCATGGGCGGGATCAAAGAACTTGCAGCGGCCGAGGCCACGTTGGGGGCCGCCCTGTCACGCCTGAACGTCGTCGTGGAACGGTATCCCGACCTCAAGGCAACTGGGAACGTTGGCCAATTGCAGGAAGAGTTGACGTCGACGGAGAACCGCGTCGCATTTGCGCGACAGCTCTACAACGATACGGCGACAACCTACAACGTGAAGCAGCAGCAGTTCCCGTGGAACTTGATCGCAGGATTCGCCCGCGCGGAGCAGGTGGAGCTGTGGGAAATCGTGGAAGAGCATGAACGTGACGTTCCGAAGGTGGATCTCTCCTTCAAACCCAAACAGTGAGCGCCGACACCAACCTCTTCGCCCAACAGCGAGCCAATCGCCGCCGATCCGCCATCCTGATCGCCATGTTCGTGGCGTTTTTCGCCTGGGTGGGGTTCGGTGGCGACCTGGGGTTCTACTTGACGACCTCGGACGCGCCACCCAGTGCCTATCACCACACGATTCCTTGGTTTGGGATCTTTGCCATGTCGATTGGTTTCGGCATGACGTGGTTCGCGTGGAAGCGCGGCCCCAAACAGGTGCTCTGGGCCTCCGGCGCCTGGCAGCTACTCGAGTCCAGCAAACCGGAAGAACAACAACTGGTGAACGTCGTCGAGGAGATGGCGATTGCCTCGGGCCTGCCGCGACCCACCATCTGGATTGTGCCGGACGATGATCCGAATGCCTTCGCCACTGGTATCACCGAACAGGACGCACACGTTGCGGTCACGGAAGGGCTGCTCGGCACGTTGAGCCGTGATGAGCTTCAGGCGGTCGTAGCGCACGAGATGGCCCATATCCGTAACCATGACGTCAAGCTGATGACCCTGCTCGCCGCACTTGTTGGCGTCATGGCCCTCATCGCCGACGGCGCGTGGCGGTTTGTCCGGTTCGGCTCGTTTGCCGGGAGACGGGGCGGGGGCGGGGGCGGGATCCGCTCAAGCGGTGGAGGCAAGAAGGGGGGCGCCGGCGCCCTTGGCGTCATCATCATCGTCCTCTGGGTGGCCTCGCTTATCTTGGCGCCGATCGTGTCCCGACTGCTTGCGCTTGCAGTGAGCCGGAAACGCGAGTACCTGGCCGACGCCACGGCGGCACAGTTCACGCGCAACCCGAGCGCGCTCGCCTCCGCATTGCGCAAGATCGAAGACGCTGCCGCCCCGACCAAGGCGATCAAGCGGGGCACGGCACACCTGTGCATCGCCGATCCCGTCGGTCGGCGTCTCTCCAGCAAACAGGGATTTGTGGCTGACGTGTTCGCCACGCATCCGCCCATGGCCGTTCGGATCGCCCGCCTCAAATCCATGGCTTATCAATACGAGCGCACGGGAGTTCTCCCGGAGGGCACCTGAATCTCGCGCTGCACGAGTGGGCGCTCTTGGGAGTGGCGGCACTGCTCACCGGCAGCCTCACCCTCTGGACCACCAGGCGAACCCGTCGCGCCATACAACGGCGAATCAACCGATCGGTGCTCCGGGCCGTTCACCAATTCCGTGTGCGGCTGGATCGCTACAAACTCGTCCGGCGTCGTGCCGTCCGAGATGCCCTCCTGGCCGATGCCGAAGTTCTGGAGGCGATCGAACAACACGTCCGTGAGCAGGGGTCCACGCTCGCGGACGGCCGCGCCAGGGTCGAGCGCTACGTCGACGAGATCATTCCATACTTCAACGTGCTGTCCTACTATCGGCTCGGCTACAATTTCGCGCGTCTTGTGATCAGTGTCTTGTATCGCGCCGACTACAACTACGTCGACGAGGATCGCCTGAAGAACATCCCGCGCGACCATGTCGTCGTCTATCTCATGAACCACCGTTCCAACGCAGACTACGTGGTGGTCGCCTACGTTCTCGCCAAAGCCGTGAGCATCAGCTATGCAGTGGGAGAGTGGGCCCGGGTCTGGCCCCTCGAGTACGTCTTCAAGTCGTTCGGTGCGTATTTCATCAGACGCGGATTCCGCGATCCGCTGTACCACACTGTACTCCGCCGCTACGTGCAGCACATCACCCGGCACGGGATCACCCAAGGCATCTTCCTCGAGGGAGGGCTGTCGCGCGACGGCGCGTTTCGCCCGGCCAAGGCCGGCCTGCTGGATTACATCGCGCGTACACTGCCGGAGTTTCGACCAGACCAGGACATCCACTTGGTACCGGTGGCACTCAATTACGATCGCGTGCTGGAAGATCGCACGCTGATTCACGAACTGCTCGAGCGCGAAGTGAGGCCTGGTCGACTGCGACAGTTGAGTACCGTGGTGCAGTACATGTTGTTCAACCTCGGGCGCCTCGTGACGGGGAACCTCAAGCGGTATGGACGCGTCCACGTCACGTTCGGCGCTCCAGCCTCCTTGCGCGAATGGGTTGATGCCCACAACGGCGTGCTCAAGCTCGACAAGGCCGAACGCCTTCCGGTGATGCAAGCGCTCGCTGACAACGTCATGCAAGAGATCGCACGGATCATTCCGGTGACGCCCGTCCCACTTGTTGCGGCGGCGCTACTATCCTTCGAAGAGACGGTCGTCGGGCGCGGAGCGCTGCTCGAGCGCATCGACGAGTTTCGCGATGACTTGATGGCACGCGGAGCGAACTTGGTACAACCGGAGCGGGGCGCGGAAGCCATATTGGATCGGGCGTGGCGCATGCTCAGCATGCGCCGACTGGTAATACGTCAAGGTGGGGCATACGTCATGTTGCCAAGGCAGCGGCCACTATTGCACTACTACGCGAATTCCGTTCGGCATCTGTTGCCAGATGTGGAGTTGGTCGCCAGCATGCATCCAGCCCGCGAGCCAGACGCGACGCTTCCCCGCCTCAAGCGCTGGTCGGCGGCGCGGCGGAAAGCGGCACCGGATCGACCCGACAGCTAGCCGTGAGCCCCTATGCCTGACCCCCTTCACCTTCCGACCCTCGAGATCGGCGCACGCGTCGAAGGTGCCTTCCTCGTCATGGAGGTCGAGGTACGGAAGCGGTCGGACGGCGACCCGTTCACCATTCTCGTGCTCGGGAACTCGACCGGTCGGATGACGACAGAGCCGTTTTGGGCTGAACGACAACAGGAGATTGCGGGGCTCGGACCCGGGCACGTGATCCAGGTGACGGGTGAGGTCCAAACGTATCGGGAACGCAGGCAACTGCGCGTGATATCGCTGACGCACATCCCAAGCGAGGAGGTGGATCTCTCCACGTTCTTGCCATCGGTCGGGCCCGTCGATCGCTATTGGCAAACACTCGATGGGTGGCGGCGGGAGATGACCAAGCCCCGACTCAAGGCCATGGTCGACTTGTTCTACGAAGAAGACCAGTTTCGAATGCGTTACGAGCAGTGTCCGGCGGCCGTGTTCGGGCATCACGCCGCCCTCGGTGGTCTCCTCATGCACACCACTGAAGTGGCGGCCATCGCGCGCACCATTGCGAGAACGTGTGGTGCAGACCTCGACGTCGTGCTCGCCGGAGTCCTGCTGCATGACATAGGAAAACTCGAGGCATATCGCTGGGACAGACTCTTCGAATTCACCGAGCGTGGGCGATTGGTGGGACATGTCGTGCTGGGGGCCATGATGCTCGAGGCACGTCTGGCCGACTGCTCGGAGCCCCCGTGCACACCCGCGGAACGCGACCTCCTCATGCATCTCATTCTCTCGCATCATGGCCGCTTGGAATGGGGGAGCCCCATTGCACCGCTCACGCTCGAGGCGGAAGTGCTGCATTGGGCTGATAACGCCAGTGCCAAGACCGCCGGCCTTGCCGATGCGTTGCGGGATGACGGCAACTTCCCTGACGGACTCTTCTCGACGCCGCAACGACTGCTGGAGTATCGACGGCTCTACCGGGGCAGCAGCGACTGGGGCGTGTGACCACTCAGCGGCGAATGATTCTCTCGATCAGGTGCCGGACGTGAAGCACCTCGTCGTCGATCGTACGGAGCAGTTCTCGCTCTCGGCCCGACGATGCGCCCGTGCGGAGGAGGACGAGGGCGCACTCGATCGCTGACAGGGAGGCCATTGCCTCACGCCCGGCGGCTTCATACCCCGCGTCAGTATCGGAAGGCATAGAGAACCACGGCGACATATCATACAGTAGGTCCCCGGGGTCATCGGTTCAGTACCCTGGAAACGAGCAGGTGAGCAAAAAGTGACGTACCGCTATCTCCCGCACACCGCTGATATCAGGGTCGCCATCGACAGCCCAACCCTCGAGGACCTGTTCGGCGAAGCCGTCATCCTGGCGCGCCACCTATTTGTCGGTGAGAGTGATGTCGTACCCGACGAGCACCAGCCTCTGACCCTCGCCGCGTCCGACGTCGAGGAGCTTCTGCTCGCTTTCTTGCAAGAACTGCTGTACCGCTACGTCACCGACGGGTTCATCTCCACATCGGTCGCTATCGAGGGTGTGACACCAACCGGGCTGACGGGGCGGCTGGCGGGTGCACAACTCGACCCCTCGCGACATGTTGCCGAACCCGAAATCAAGGCGGTGACGCGGCACGGGCTCGTTGTACGACACACCGACGATGGGTGGCATGCGGAGGTGTTGTTCGACGTGTGACCGTCGCTGGGCGCCAATGTCTTGACGGCCGCAAAGCAGTCCGTATATTCGCGCGTTGCTCCGAGTCCCCGTGGCGGCGGGCTCGGAGTCGGCTCGTAAGCCTCACGAAGGTCGCGACCCGCCCCAACGACCTTCCCCAAGACCCGGAACTCACATGCCCAAGATGCTCCCTCCCGCGGCTGCGCTTGCCGTGATGGCGCCTGATCGCGTGCGGTTTCCCTGTGTCCTGGCCATGCTGGTCGTTGTGCTGACAGGCCTCGGCAGTCCGCTCGCGGCGCAGGTCGGCCAACGTCTCAATCCGGGTGACCGTATCCGAGTCACATACCGCTGTGACGCGGCTGCCGTGCAGGATACGCAGCCGAGATCGGGGTGCCGCCGCAATGTGGGACGTGCCGCGGCAGTCGGCGACCCGTTGGTGCTCGCCAGTGGATCACAGCGCACCGAGATTCCGTATGCGTCGATCACGCTCATCGAGCGCAGCGTTGGCCAGCAGCGTCACACCGTGCGCGGCATAGGCATCGGACTCCTCGCCGGCGTCGTGCTCGGTGCCATCGCACCGTGCGAGGGTGGAGACTCACAGGAGGGCGTGTGCCGGGCCGTCTCGGTCATTGGACTGGGCGGCCTTGGCTTGATCACTGGCGGCGTGATCGGGTGGACAAACCGCTCAGACCAATGGGTTCCTGTCACGGAGAATGCGGCCCGCAAGGCAACGGAGCCTTCACCGGCAGCTGGGCGGACTTTCTCCGTTGGGCTGAGGATTCCAGTCCGGTGACCCGATCTGCGGTAGCCACTCACCGTCTGTATCGTCAGAGTCGTCGGGTGTATTGTTGATATAGACCCATGTCACCCATCGACGTGCAACAGATCGATGACTACCGCTGGCGCGTGCGCAAAAGCGGCGGCATGCGGACCGAAGGATTGATCTTCGCGGACCGCGCGCTGATGCGGGACCTCGAGGGCGACCAGTGTATTCAGCAGGTCGTGAACGTGGCCCACCTCCCCGGTATCGTGGGTCCCTCGATCGCGATGCCCGACATTCACTGGGGGTACGGATTTCCCATCGGTGGCGTTGCCGCCTTCGATGAAGAGAACGGGGTTGTTTCTCCGGGCGGTGTGGGCTACGACATCAACTGCGGCGTCCGGTTACTCCGGAGCTCGTTGGGCGCCGATGACGTGCGGCCGAAGCTCGCCCGTCTCATGGACTCCCTTTTTGCCGGCATCCCCTCGGGAGTCGGCTCGTCGCGGTCCGACGTCAAGTTGTCACGTCCCGAGCTGGATAAAGTGCTCACGCAGGGTGCGCGCTGGGCCGTGCACGAGGGCTTCGGCCGACCACGGGATCTCGAGTGCATCGAGGCCAACGGCACGCTTCCCGGAGAACCCGACGTCGTGAGCGACCGGGCCAAGGAGCGCGGCAAAGCGCAGCTCGGAACCGTCGGGAGCGGAAACCACTTCGTGGAAGTCGGGACCGTGGCCGAGATCTTCGACGAGCCGGCCGCCACGCGACTGGGACTCACGCTCGGCACGGTGACGTTCTTCATCCACTCCGGTTCGCGCGGACTCGGGTATCAAGTTTGTGATGATTCCATCGACACCATGGTGCGCGCGGCCGCCAAGTACGGCATCGAGCTGCCGGACAAGCAGCTCTGTTGCGCACCACTCACGAGCGCTGAAGCACGCCGTTATCTCGGCGCCATGAACGCCGCAGCGAATTACGCGTTCGCCAATCGGCAGATGATGAGTCACTACGTGCGGCGGTCACTCACGTCGGTGTTCTCTGCAGATGTCGCAGAAAGCGCAGACCTGGTCTACGACGTCGCCCACAACATCGCCAAGTTCGAAACGCATCAGGTGAAAGGTGCGCGTCGCCGCGTGTGCGTGCACCGCAAGGGGGCGACACGCGCGTTTCCGCCAGGGCACCCGGAGCTTGCCGATCGGTTTCGCGATATCGGGCAGCCGGTACTCATCCCCGGCGACATGGGGCGCTATTCATTCGTGCTGGTAGGGACGGCAGGCGCCTTCGATGAGACGTTTGGCTCGACATGTCACGGAGCGGGACGACGGATGAGCCGTCACGCGGCCAAGAAGATTGCCCGCTCCCGCAACGTGCCGCGAGAACTCGAGGAACATGGCATCCTGATTCGCGCGGCGAGTCGCCGCACGGTCGATGAGGAAATCCCCGAGGCCTACAAAGACGTGCGCCAGGTGGTCGACGTCGTGCACGGGGCCGGCATCGGCAAGAAAGTGGCGAAGCTGGTACCGATGGGGGTGGTGAAGGGGTGAAGCAGCCGTTGTACCCGCCCGATCAACTCGCCAGCATCTTCTGAACTTCGTCCTGCGCATCCACTAAGCGACCGATATCTGCCGCCACCTCGCGCGCCGTCCCGAGCCGGCTGGTGACGCTCGCCACCTCGATGGTGCCTGCCGACAATCGCAGGAGGTCGAGCCGAAGCGTCTCGAGCGCCGCCACGGCGTCTTGCATACGCTGTTGCGCCTGATCACGGAGTCCACCGATCCGCTGCTGAACCTCGACCCGTCTGTCGGTAGGTACCGATCCGTGCGCAGCAGTGAACTGGAGGGCATTGGTGCATTCGTCCACGAGTCGGCGCATTCGCTGCGCGTCCTCTTCCAGTCCCCGGACGACGTCGCGCAAGTCCGGCATGGACCGGCGCGTCGCTAGCGGCAATGCCTCGTACAAACTCTCCACGGCGGCTCCGACTGCCAGCTCGGTGGGCCGTCCGGTGAGTGCCGTCGACGGAAGCGCAATCCGCTTGAGTCCGATGCCGGAAACCCGAAACAGCCAGTCACCGATCCGACCCTTCCACCGCTGCCACCGCCGGCGCGCCTTCTTGTCGGAGCGTCGGTCGGCACGCAACCCGGTCACCGCCCCAGTCAACGCCAAGCCACCGGACGACAGGTACATCATCATGAGCACGGCGTCGGACGGATACGCACCAGCGAGAATGGCGCCGATCAAGCTGACGGCACCGGCGAAACCACCATAGGCGATACGCCGCAGGCGGGTAGCGTGCTCCCGATACCGCTCTCCATAGAGAAATACCAGTTCTTCCTGGCGCGACTCGAGATCCTGGCGCAGTGCTTGAACGACATCGTCACGGGCATACCCCGAGCGCAGTACACCGCGGATGCGTCGAACTGACCCGAGGAGTGGCAGCGAACCGGCCCCGGCCAAGAGCGCCAGGAGCGTCGGGAGCCGCGCAAACCCCGGCAGGTTGAATAGGGCGGTGATCGTGAGTGGCACGCCCGCCCACAGGAGGACGAGCGCGAAGACGAACCCCAACGGACGTTCTCTGCGCTTCAATTGCTCCACGAAGAGCCGAACCGGTACCGGTACATCCCGCCGCTCCTCCAGCGCGGCGCCGAGCCGGTCGGCAAGATCCAAGGCCGCGTCCACGCGCTGCTCACGGTCCTTTGCCAGACAGCGATCGACGATATCGCCAAGTCTGGCCGGAATACCGGGTGCCAGGGTGGCGAGCTTCGGTGGATCGGTGCTCAGGTGATGCCCCATCATCTGCGCGGGCGAGCTGGCGTCGAACGGGTAGCGCCCAGCGAGCACTAGAAAACCCAGTACGCCCAGGGAATACAAGTCGCTCCGAGCGTCTACCGGTTCACCGCGGACCTGCTCCGGGCTCATGAACTCCGGCGTCCCGACCACCTCGCCGTCTTCGTCCGTCGGCCCGAGGACCGCGATACCGAAATCCGTCACGAGTGCACGGCCGCTTCCCTGCTCCAACAGGATGTTGTCCGCCTTGATGTCGCGATGCACGACACCCTGGCCGTGTGCGTAGACCAAGGCCCACGCGATTTCACGCAGTACGCGCACACCTTCACGCACCAGAAGCGGACCGCTGGTCGCGATACGCTGCGCCAGCGTCTGGCCCTCCACGTAGGTCATGGCGAAGAACACCAGATCGCCCTGTTCCTCGACCGCATGGATCGGCACGATGTGTGGATGAGAGAGCTTCGCGGCGGTGCGCGCCTCGTTCAGAAACTGCTCACGCAGGTGGGGTTGCCGCGCGAGATGCGGCAGGAGCAACTTCATCGCCACCGGCCGATCGAGCATCACGTCCCGCGCGAGGAACACCACGCCCATGCCACCCCGCCCAATCTCGCGATCGAGCGAGTAGCGACCGGCGACCTGCTCCTGCAGGTCAAGGAACTCGGAGGTGGGGACGTCAGACATCATCCGAGAATGCGAGCAAGAGCGCCGCATGGCAGCGGGCCACTCCGCCATGGCACCACGATCGTTTGCCGTCGGGGGCCGCGGACGGACCGACGCTACTCAGCCTTCTTTCGTCCTCTCCCTTCGTCGGGGCGATCGAACAGCGATTCCCACCCTCGCTGAATGGCTCGCGCCGAGCCGAGTCCTACCGCCACCGCGAATGCCACGCCGATTGCGCCAAAGGTGATGAGGAATGCCGCAAGCACGATCTCTCGCGACTCAGCCGCACCTCGAGACTCACAGGTCACCCCGGCGAGAGTCAGATGAGTCTGCAATCGCCCTCGGTGTTGCGCAATGGCCTCGGGGAGGGACCGACAGAAAAAAAAGGAG
>JAOTWK010000422.1 GCA_029862935.1 Gemmatimonadota bacterium
TGCCATCCAATGGGTCACCGTGGTGTTCATGATCCTGGCAGGTACGAACTTTACGCTGCACTACCGCCTTGCCGTCGGGCGCTGGCGATCGTGGGCGAGAGATGAAGAGTGGCGCTGGTACGTGGGGTCGATGGCGCTCGTGTGGGCACTGATCGTCGTGACGTTGCTCCTCACGGGCGAAGCATGGAGCGTGGCGTTGCTCGGACGGGCCGTGTTCAACGTGACCGCCGTGCACACCACGACCGGATTCGCCACCACGGACTTCGGAGCCTGGCCCGCCTTTGGACAGGTCCTGTTGCTCGGTCTGATGTTCATGGGGGCGATGGGTGGGTCGACGGGCGGCGGATTCAAGACCGTTCGCGCGGGCGTCGTGTTGAAGCACGTCGCCGGCGAGGTTCGCAAGGTGTTGCACCCCCAGGCCGTCGTGGTCACGAAGCTCGGAGGGCGAGCGATTCGGCCGGAGGTGTTGCACAACGTACTGGCATTTCTCGCGCTCTACATGCTGACGCACGGTATCGGGACGGTCTTGCTTGCGGCGATGGGCTACGATCTCGTGACGTCCCTGAGCGCGGCCCTCGCGGCCATGTCCAGCATTGGGCCGGGGCTCGGTGACGTGGGACCGGCATCGCACTACGGGAACATGTCTCCTGCCGCGCACTTGTTGCTCTCGGTCCTGATGCTGCTGGGGCGCTTGGAGTTTTACACGCTGCTCGTGCTCCTTGCCCCGAGTACGTGGACGCGGGCCGGCGGCCATCGATGATCGGCCGCAGTCGGGCCGTCGATCCGTGGGGCTTCGAGGGCGGGGTGGCCATGACGAGGCTCGTGAGAGTAGGTTTCTGGTGCCCCAGGTCCGGGGGGCGCGTGCGCGCGAACCGCGTCAGGACCGTGCAGGTAGCAGCGCTAAGCGATGTCATGTGTCGCTCCGGGGCGCCTGGGGCACTCCTTCTTTCTCGATGACGTACCTCGCACTCGCCCGAAAGTACCGGCCGACCCGCTTCGCGGATCTCGTTGCCCAAGCCCACGTCGCCGCTGGGCTGAGCGGTGCCGTGGCAAAGAACCGCGTGGCACACGCCTACCTCCTCACAGGTCCCCGCGGCGTTGGGAAGACCAGCGCGGCGCGGATCCTCGCCATGGCACTGAACTGCGAGCGCCGGGAGCAAGCGGGCTCAGGAGAGCCCTGCGGCACGTGTGATTCGTGCCGGCGCATTTGGGCCGGCTCCGCCAACCTTGACGTCGTCGAAATCGACGCGGCCAGCAACCGCGGCGTCGATGACGCCCGAGAGTTGCGCGAGCGAGCCACGTATGCCGCGAGCGGGCCCGAGCGACACAAGGTCTACATCATCGACGAAGCCCACATGCTGACGCGGGAGGCCTGGAACGCGCTGCTCAAGATCCTCGAAGAGCCTCCCCCGCGCGTGGTGTTTGTCTTTGCTACCACGGAACCGCAAAAAATCGCCAATACCGCCGCGCCGGTCATGAGCCGCGTGCAGCGTTTCGACTTCCGCCGGCTCGGCCCGCACACGATCGTCGAGCGCCTCAAATTCGTCGCGCACGAGGAGGGGTTGGAGATCGAGGAAGACGCCCTGCTCCTGATGGCGCGCGTTGCCCGTGGCGGCATGCGCGATGCGCTTTCGCTTCTCGATCAAGCCGTGGCGTTTGGCGAGGGCGTCATTACGGCGCAGCGGGTACGCGAGGCGCTTGGCTTGATCGGTGACGAGCTCTATGCAGAGCTGCTCGAGCTGGTTGCCGCGCGACGCACCCAAGACGTGTTCCCGTTTGTCGCCGGACTGGTCGAAAGCGGAGCCGATCTCGTGGAGTTCGTGGGTGGGGCGGGCGAAACGGTGCGCGCGTTGCTGGTTCACCTCCTCGGTGGTCAGCCCGAAGGCCTCACGGATACGCTGCGCACCGCACTCGAGCAACACGCGCCACAGTTCAAGCCCGGGGACTTGTTGCGGATGCTCAAGCTCCTGAGTGACGTCGAGACGGCGATTCGCCGAAGTCCGCATGCCCGACTGCACGTGGAACTGCTGTTACTCCAGTGGACGATGCTGGACCGCACCGTAGAGCTCGATGAGGTACTCGCGGCGCTACGTGGTGAGACTTCCCTCGAGCCACCAGCCGCGTCTGGCCCGCGTACGCCATCCACACCTGCCCCGTCCGGCCCGCCCTCGCGGCCGGTGCCGGCTGCGCCACCCGCGACGACCGCGCCCGCGGAGTCGGACGAGGCGGCGCCGCCGCCCTTGTCTCCGACGCTCGACGTACCGCTCACTCCCGAAGGACTCGCGCGCGCCTGGTCGAAGATCGTGACCGAAGTGGGCCGGCGTCGACGCATGGTTCGTGAGAGCCTCGCGCAGGCTCGACCTGTGTCTGTCGAAGGTGATCGAGTGGTGCTGGACGTGTCACATGGAGAAGCGCATCTGGAGGGACTGGAGCGCACCCGCACCGCGATCCAAGGCGTGATCGAGAAGGTGACCGGGCATCGGGTTCGACTGACCTTTCGGTCAGCTGGTGAAACCGACGCACCGAACCCAAAGCCGGCAGAGCAGGGTCCTGCGCGGCTCCACGAGGCGACGGATCGTGCCGAACGTCTGCGGGTATATCGGTCCAAAGATCCCGCGTTGGATGCGGCGGCCGACGCACTCGATCTTGAGCTATTGGAATAGCTTGCGGCCCCTCAGCGCCTGGGGTAGCTTGCACCGTCGGACACGTTTTCTCACTCACGAGTGCGCGATTCCAGCATGGCAGATCTCTCTCAGCTCTTTCAATTGGGCCAGCAAGTGCAGGGGCGCTTGACCCAGATGCAGACCGAGTTGGCCGAGCAATCGGTGACGGGCTCAGCTGGCGGTGGGATGGTGAAGGTGAGTGCGGACGGACGTGGGCAAGTCCGGTCGATCACGATCGATCCAACCGCGCTCGCCGACGGCGACGTGGAAATGCTCGAAGATCTCGTGTTGGCCGCGGTCGGTGATGCCCAGCGCCGCGCTGAAGAGCTTTATCGGAACGAGTTGAAGAAGGCCACGGGCGGGCTGCCTCTGCCGTTTCAGCTTCCGCTCTGAGCGTGTCAGCAATCGAGGAGCTGATCGGCGAACTCACCAAGCTCCCGGGGATCGGGAGGAAAACGGCCACACGTCTCACTTACTTCCTCCTCAAGCAACCCCCTGATGTGATTCACCGTCTGGTCCGGACGCTGAGCCGCGTGGTGCAGAGCGTCGCCCCGTGCTCGGTGTGCGGAAACTTGAGTGACGCGGATCCCTGCATCATCTGCAAGGATCCGCGCCGCGATCGCACCACCATCTGCGTGGTGGAGGAAGCATCGGACATTGGGGCGGTGGAGCGCAGCGGGGAATACCGCGGTCTGTATCATGTTTTGGGAGGTCACCTCTCACCGCTGGACGGTGTTGGACCAGATGAGTTGCACATCGAAGGCTTGCGGGCGCGATTGGCCAACGGTTCGGCTGTGCAGGAGGTGATCCTCGCTACCAACCCCTCGATGGAAGGGGAGGTGACCGCGACATACGTCCGCGGGGTGGTCGAAGGATCACCGGTCCGTGTGACCCGGATCGCTTTGGGATTGCCCGTGGGAGGCGATCTTGAGTATGCCGACGGTGTCACGATCGCGCAGGCGCTGGCGGCGCGACGCGAGGTCGGCGCGTGACGGCCGCGCGGTGGCGAGCGCTCGTCATCGGACTGGCTGCCGGCGCGGGGTTGG
>JAOTWK010000423.1 GCA_029862935.1 Gemmatimonadota bacterium
GTTAGCGTGGCCGTGTGAAGTGGGGTGGGGACGGGACGCAGCGCTATTGTGGGAATGCAAATCCGACTCTTTTTGTCGGTAATGTGGCCCCGATGCACCTCCGCTGAGCCCGCTTCCTCCCAGAACGGCATCGTGACAGTTTTCGCCGTGCCCCCAGATCACATCTTATGGTGCAACGCCCGTGATTGAATCCCTCGACACCGATCTCGCGCCGCTCGGTCACGCGGAGTTGCTGCGCTATTCGCGGCACTTGATCCTGCCGGAGATTGGAGAGTGGGGGCAGCGCCGCCTGAAGGCTGGCCGCGTCTTGGTGGTGGGCGCGGGCGGCTTGGGGTCGCCGGCGGCCATGTACCTTGCCGCGGCAGGCGTGGGAAGACTCGGACTCGTGGACTTCGATCAGGTCGACGAGACCAACCTCCACCGCCAGATTCTGCACGGCACCGGTGCGGTCGGCGCTCCCAAGCTCGAGTCGGCACGACAGCGGTTGCACGATCTCAATCCGCACGTCGACCTCGAGACCTTCGACACCCGTCTCACGTCGGAGAACGCACTCGACATTCTGCGCGGCTATGACGTGATCGTCGATGGGAGCGACAACTTCCCCACTCGGTATCTCGTGAACGACGCCTGCGTGTTGCTGGGAATTCCCTACGTCTACGGGGCGATCTTCCGATTTGATGGGCAGGCGTCGGTGTTCGCCGTGTCAGAGGGGCCGTGCTACCGCTGCCTCTTCCGCGATCCACCCCCACCTGGACTCGTGCCCTCCTGTGAGGAAGCCGGGGTGTTGGGGGTCTTGCCCGGTGTGATTGGAAGCCTTCAGGCGTTGGAGGCCATCAAGCTCCTCACCGGAGCGGGGACGACGCTGGCCGGCCGGCTCCTGTTGTTCAACGCGCTCAAGCTCGAGTTTCGTGAGCTTTCGTTGAGAAGGGATCCCGACTGCCCAGTGTGCGGGACGGCCCCCACGGTTCGCGAGTTGATCGATTACGAGGCGTTTTGTGGTGTCAGCGAAGGAGACGGGGTCACGGCGATCGAGGTGAGTCCCGAGGACCTGGCGCACGAGCGGAGAGGGAATCCGGATCTCGTCGTGTTGGATGTACGCGAGCCGTGGGAGTACCGCATTGGTCACATCGACCGATCGGTATTGATCCCCCTCGGGCTGTTGCCGCAGCGTTTGAGTGAGCTCGAGTGCGGCGGTGGTGTGGTCGTAGTGTGCCATCACGGGGTACGCTCGTTGCGGGCGGCGGAGCTGCTGCGGGCAGCAGGGTTTACGCAAGCCCGGAGCCTTCGCGGTGGTGTGGCCGCGTGGGCGGACCGAGTGGATCCGAAAATGGCTCGGTACTAGCACAGACAAGTGCCCAAATCGCAT
Source organism: Gemmatimonadota bacterium (assembly GCA_029862935.1). Next base: position 1,367 of record JAOTWK010000423.1, read on the forward strand.
CGTGCCCGTCGGGGAGAGACCCGACGGGCACGTGTCGTTTTGTGGATGCCGAAGGGGGGATTCGAACCCCCACGGGCTTGCGCCCACTGCGCCCTGAACGCAGCGCGTCTACCAGTTCCACCACTTCGGCAGGAACTTCGCCCAAGCGAGGGAATATAGACTGCGGCGGCAAAACGGGTCAACTGAGTCAGTTGACCGGCCGGAACTGGTTTTCTATCTTGGACTTAGCTCGTGTCCTCAACCGCTCGCGCGAAGTCCGCTGCTGGCCCGATCGTGGCCCGAAACCCACGGGCGCGCCACGACTTCCACATTCTCGACACGTGGGAGGCGGGGCTCGTGCTCACGGGAAGCGAGATCAAGTCGATTCGGGCTGGGAAGGTGAGTCTGAAAGGTGCGTTTGGCGTCGTGCGAGGCGGAGCCGTGTGGCTCGAGGGCATGAACATCGCCCCCTACGAATCGGGCGGGTACGCGAATCACGATCCCACGCGACCCCGGAAATTGCTGCTGCACCGGCATGAGCTGCGCCGCTTGGTCGGATCGGTGGAGCGGAAGGGTCTCACACTGGTCCCGCTCGATCTCCACCTGGTTGACGGATGGGCAAAGGTCACGATGGCGTTGGGGCAGGGAAAGAAGCGCCATGACAAGCGCGAGGATCTGAAGCGTCGCGCCATGGAACGCGATGCAGCGCGCGAGCGAGGTCGACGGCGATGACGTCGTCACTCGTCGTGGGCGTGGTGATGTTTCTGGGCGCAAGCTCGTCCGGCGCAACATCGGTGCCCGCATCTGTGGTCATCGCCACCTCGCGCGGCGAGCACGTGGTTCCGGTCGCGCTGCATGAGGGACATCCCTCGCTCTCCGTGCCCGCGCTGTCACGCTACTTGCCGATCACCGATCGGATCGAGGGTGATTGGGCAGTCGTCGCATTTGGGGGAGAGCCGTTCCGGTTTCTGCTCGAAGCACCCGTCCTGATGCACGGACCGCGCATGATCCCGCTGGTGGGTGGGGCGTATCTCGTCCGCGACACACTGTACGTGCCCCTCCAGTGGCTCGCCGAACTGGTGCCCCAGGTGTTCACCGAAGGCTATCGGTACGATCCAAGGTCGGCTCGGTTTGAAGAGGCGGGCTTGCCTCGTCTGGCGAACGCGTCGGCGGCGACGAGGGCCGCGTTCGAGCCGGCGTCGGCGCGAGGACGTGAGGCGGGGCTCCGTATGGCTCATCGAGTCGTGATCGATCCGGGTCATGGCGGCGTGGATCCCGGCAATCCTGGACGATACCTGCCGCGGGGCGTCAAAGAGAAGCATGTCACGCTCAGTATTGGCCAGCTCCTGCGGACGGAGCTCGAGCGACGCGGTGTGGACGTGGTGATGACACGCAGCACGGACACACTCATCAACCTGGAGCACCGTGCGCGCTTCTGCCGCGACGGCTGCGACCTGTTCGTGAGTGTTCACGTGAACAGCATGCCGCGTCGTACCGGGTACGAGCGGGTGAGCGGGTTCGAGACCTATTTCCTCGGCGAGGCGCTGACTGCCGAGGCGCAGCGGGTCGCGCAGATGGAAAACGAAGCGCTGCGCTACGAGACTGGGAGCGCCATCGGTGCGAATGATGCGCTCACCTTCATCTTCAAGGACCTGCAGACGAACGAGATCCTCAGAGAATCGGCCCTCCTAGCCGACGTCGTCCAGACGCACGGCGCATCCGTGCATCCTGGTGGTGATCGCGGCATCTCGCAGAACCGGTTCGTTGTCTTGGCCACGGCCACGCGTCCAGCGATCCTCGTGGAGACTGGGTTCGCGACGAATCGGCGGGATGGAGAGTTCCTCGCCTCCACGTCAGGTCAGCGCCGACTCGCTCAGGCCATAGCGAATGGCATTGTGGTCTACCTGAAGCGCTACGAGCAAAAGGTGCTGATCGGGATGGAGCCGTGAGGACCGGCCATGCCGCGCGGTGGTTGGTGTTGGGGGGTGGGTTGTTGGCCGCGTGTGCGTACTACAACGGTTTGTACAACGCGAATCGGCTCGCGGCGGATGCGGCGCGGGCGGAGCGTCAGGGCCGTGCGGGAGAGGCGAGATCCCTGTGGGCTCAGGCGGCCGTCAAGGCCGAGTCGGTTGCCACGCGCTATCCAACCAGCCGCCATCGGGACGATGCGCTTCTCCTGTGGGGACGCGCGCTCGCAAGCACCGAGAACTGCCGACGAGCGACGCGGCCTCTGGCGCTTGCCATCGATTCGTCGACCGATACGAAGGTGGTGACGCAGGCGCGTCTGCACCTCGGCCGTTGCCAGGTTCAGCGCGGCCGGCCGGACTCCGCGCTGACGTTGCTCACCCCAC
>JAOTWK010000424.1 GCA_029862935.1 Gemmatimonadota bacterium
CGGCGAGTTTCAGGTCAACACCTATCCCACGCTCAGCTCCGCACAATCTGATCACCTTTTCGAGCGGGGCTGGCTGCCCGAGGTACTGCCCGCCGGCTCCGGCCCGATCGTGGAGGCGCACGACCTCGACACCAACGCCCGGTGCTCGAAGTCGGTGTTCCCGGCCGACGCATCCGCACAGGTCTCTCAGGCGCTTCTCGCTCTCGGGTTTCAGGCGTTCTCCGGCGAGTTGCCACCCCTCCCGTTCTCGCGGTGCCCCTTCTCCCTAGAGAGAGCTCGTTCCAGCGAATCTGCGTTCATCAACACACGCGGCGCCGACTCAGACCGCGAGTTCGCTGTCATAGGAGGTTGCGTGCTCTACTTCTGGTCCTCGTAGCCGAGGCGGGCTGCCTAACAAGCGCTTGCAGCTGACGGGGCACAGCGTCGCCCAATCCGCCTTTGGTAGTGTTTGCCATTGGAACACCGCGTTTCAGGCGAGCCGCAGGCGGTAGCCCCGCAGCTGAAGCGCCAGTCCGTTAGGCCGCTTGGCCAAGCGGCGCGTGTCCTCATCTGTCACACAGCAGTCGCACTCTGAGGCCGGATGCCTACCGTTGAGCGCATCGGGCCCTATCGCTTCTTCTTCTTTAGCAACGAGGGGTTAGAGCCGCTGCATATCCACGTTCAGCGCGACCAGGCCCTGGCCAAATTCTGGCTCCGCCCGGTCGCGCTAGCATCTTCGTCCGGGTTCCCAGGCCACGAGCTGCTCCGAATAGAGCGAATCGTGGCCCAGAACTCCGATCGATTCGAGGAATCTTGGCGTGAGTTCTTCTCTTCCTAAGACAGACCCTCGGGCGAAGGCGGTCGTTTTTTCCGAGGACGAGCTTACTGTCGTATTGGCCGACGGCCGCCGCCTTTCTGTGCCCTTGGCTTGGTTTCCGCGCCTGCTTCACGCACCGCCTGACCAACTCGAGAATTACGAGCTTCTGGGCGAAGGCGTCGGAATCCACTGGCCCGACCTCGACGAGGACCTGAGTGTCGCTGGCCTTCTGCGGGCCGAGAGTGAGTAGCAAGCGGCCTAACAAGGCGCTGCAGCCGACCGGGCCACAGCGCGTTCCAATCGACCTTTGTACCGTTTGGCATTGAAACTTGGGCGCTTCGGGTGGGGCCTGTCAGCGGGCCCGGCAGCTGAGCGCCCGGTCCGTTAGGCAGCCAGAGCTCATCTTGCACGGATGCCGTGTAATCGGTAATCTCTCCGAGAAGTGATCGCCTCGTTCGGCGACCAAGCGACCGCGGACCTCTACCATGGTGCCCGGACCCGACGCGCGCGCGGCTTTCCCGCCGACGTCGTCCCCACGGCATTGCGGAAGCTCGATATGGTGAATGCTGCGCACACACTCCTGGACCTTCGCTCCCCGCCGGGCAATCGGCTCGAGGCTCTCCGGGGTAAGTGGCGGGGGCTCCACAGCATTCGCGTTAACGAGCAGTGGCGCATCGTGTTTCGCTGGGCGGAAGGCCAAGCCCACGACGTTTGCCTCGTTGACTATCACAGAGGGTAGCCATGCATCCCAGTCAGCGCGTTCCCACACACCCCGGCGAAATTCTTCGCGAGGAGTTCCTTAGGCCGCTCGGTCAGACTCAGGTCGCCCTGGCCGAGCACCTCGGCGTCTCTCTTCAGCGGATCAACGAGCTCGTGCGCCGCAAGCGTGGCGTCACTCCAGAAACAGCATGGCTTCTCGCGCAGGCGTTGAACACCACTCCGGAGTTCTGGCTCAATCTCCAAGCGGCCCACGATCTCGCGCTGAATCGTCCTTCTCGAAAAGTGCCCCGGCTTCGTCGCGTATCCTAAGGCGACTGGCTGCCTAACAAGGCGCTGCAGCTGACCGGCCACAGCGCGTTCCAATCAATCTTCGGTAGTGTTTGGCATTGAAACTTGGGCGCTTCGGGCCACCATCGGCGGCGGTCCGGCAGCTGAGCGCCGATCCGTTAGACGGCGCGGGTGAAATGGAAAACGCCGAGACATTGCGGTTGGTGGCTGAACTCGCCATTGGAGTCCTCGGGTTCAGCGGAGTGGTTGCCGTCCTTGGTCGCCGAGGCGCAGGTGAGTGGGATCCCGTGGACCGATTTCGATTCCGAAGCATGGTTCACATTGCAGCTCTCGTACTCGCGCTTGCCGTTCTTCCGTTTCCCTTTCATTCTGCAGGCTTCGTCAGCGAAACAATCTGGGGATGGTGCAGTGGTGTCGCTGCCATGCTTCTAGTATTCATGGTTGTCGCATCGCGGGCTGTTGAGCGGCCCCCAAGGGCGCGCTCACTGGAGCCGGGACAAGCAGGCTTGCGCTCGCGTATACGGTTCCGGTCTTGTGGGCTGCGCTGTTCCTCTTTGGAGCAAATGCGATCGGCGTCGGCCTCGCGCGAACGGCTACCCCCTATCTCGTGGGAATTCTGCTCCTCTTCGGGTCGACCGTAGTCCTGTTCATTCGTCTACTACACACTGCCATGGGCCCGCGGCGCGCCGTCTAACAAGCGGTTGCAGCTGACGCCCAACAGCTCGTTCCAATCGATCCGTGGTACCGTTCTGGCGGCGGACGCAGTGCCTCAGCGTTGGCGGTCAGCGCTGTTGGGCGCGGCTGAACCGCATTTCCGTTGGGCGGCTGCGCCTGACCTATCTGGGTGGTTGAACGAAGATCCGGGCTAGCTTCCGCGGAAGTTTCCACTGGGCGAGAGGACTACACAGACCATGACATCACGCATCATCAGTTTCCTGGCCGCGACCCTGGTCCTGTGTTCCACGAGCGCCCTCGTACACGCTGAGGTGAGTGAAGAGATCCTGGGTTCCATCACCACCCCGAACGAGGTCGACACGTCGATCGGAACACTCGAGTTCCTGGACGGCGCTCCCACGGCCGACACGGCGCAGAAGGCTTACGACTACCTCGACCGCATGCGTGGTGTGGATGCCTTCCTCAAGGGGATGCCGGGGGCCTCGCTACAGGGCCTGATCAAGGGAGTTCACAGCATCGGAGCTGTGGAATGCCACCAAGTGCTCATTACAGATCGCCTGATGGATTCCAAGCCGCTGTTCCTCACGGCCAACACCTCGACTCTCTACTCGATCGCGAACCTCGACCTGAAGCGAGACGGACCCACGGTGCTCGAAGTCCCCGCTGGCATGCTCGGGGCCTTCAACGACGCATGGTTCCGATACATCCAGGACGTCGGGCCAGCCGGTCCCGACAAGGGCAAGGGCGGCAAGTACCTCGTTCTCCCTCCCGGTTACAAAGGTGACATTGCTCCGGGCTACTTCGTGGTGAATTCGCGGACCTTCAACGCCTGGACCTTCATGCGCACTTCGATCGCAGACGGTGTGGACGTCGCGGCAAGGCGTGTCAAAAGCGAACTCAGGGTCTACCCGCTCTCAAAGAAGGGCAATCCGCCGCAGATGGAGTTCGTCAGTGGGTCCGGCATCTCGTACAACACCATTCATGCGAACAACTACCTCTTCTACGAGCACTTGGCCGAGTGGATCGACTACGAACACATCGACATGCTTGATCCGGAGATCCGGGGCCTGTTTGCGTCGATCGGCATCGAAAAGGGCAAGCCCTTCGAGCCCGATGATCGGATGAAGGCTATCTTGACCGACGCCGTGGCGATCGCCAATGCTACAGCCCGAGCGATTGTGTGGTACCCGCGCATGGAAGACGCCTACGTCTAC
>JAOTWK010000426.1 GCA_029862935.1 Gemmatimonadota bacterium
CCCAGGAGAAGACGCCGCATATCAGGGAACCTCGAATTCGAGCCGACGGGCATACGTGATACGGAGCCGGGGCACGTTCATGCCCGCACGCGTGGAGCCGAATGTCGCGGTCGTGAAACTCCCACCTTCCGGAATCAACAGGACGAAGAATGCTTCCGGTGCACCGTCCTCTCCCTGCCAGCCCCGGACGATGCCGGGGACTTCCACGCGCAGCGTGTCGCTACTGCCCGCGACGAGCTCCGCCTGCGACCTGCTGGTGATGATCGCGGTGCCGCAGAGATTCGAGAGATTACACAGCGGGGACTTCGCCCCGATATCGCTCAAGACACCGCGAACGTCGAGGGTGGCCGGGTCGTTGGGCAACCCGGGAAGCGGGCCCTCTGGAACGAACTCCAGCGTGGCCCGAAGGATTTGCACGGAGTCTTTGATCCGGGACGGCAGCGCGAACCTGATGAGCGACCGCGCAGACGGGGCCCCTCCTATGGAGAGCAGGTCCGTCGGCGGAAAGCCAACGGTGCTGGTCACGAACGTGTTGAAGGTGGCGACCCGGGTGATGCTCTGCGCCTGAAGCGCGGTATCAGCAATGTCGGCCGTCACAAACGTCGTGAATGCAGGGGCGAGCGAGCCACCGGTCTGGCTGCCCAGCCGGACGCCGGTTTGCGCCCCTTGAAGGCCGATGCCGAGCGCGAGAATGCCGCTGTCACCGGGGGCGATGGCCACGCGAGTCAGCAACGTGTCGGCCAGTGGCAATTGGAGGCTTCCCGTCTGAATCGAATCCGGAATCGAAATGGTCCCGACCAGATTGGCGGGAATGAACGCCGCGTCGACGTCCGCCAGGGTGACCGCGGAATCGACCGTACTCGGCAGACGATAGAGTACCAGGCTCAGTCCGGACACGGTGCTGTCACGGGCTAAGAGGCCCACCGTGATGAGCACGGAGTCGATGGTGAAGGCCCGAAGGGTGTCGCGGACCAACACGGAATCCCCGCGCGAGGCAAAGCGAAGGACGGTACGGGCATCGATGCCTCCGAGCTGCTCGGCAACCAGCAAGGCGGATCCCGCACCTGCCTCGACGTAGCCGACGAACGTGCTGTCGCCCCCGGTAACCGGTGTCAAGACCGTATCGACCACCTCGGGCGCACCGCCGGGACAGAGCGCCGGGCAGGAGCCGGGCGCCGTCAGGTTCTCCTGACACGCAACGGCCACCAGGCCAAGTAGCGCGCTCGCGGCAAGAATGCGGGCTGCCCGAACGGATGTGGGTATTCGGGTCACTTATCGCCGCGGGGTAGACGGTCGGCCCGAAACGCATCGGGCAAGAGCTCTCGCAACGTCCACCCACGCCGTTCGGTGGGCCCAACGGCCACGATCTCGAGATCCAACCCGAATTCCGCGAGCATTTGGCGACATGCACCGCAGGGCGAGGCCGGCGGGTCAACCGATGTGGCGACCGCGAGTCGCCGGAATCGATGAGCCCCGCTCACGACTGCGGCAACCAGCGCGGCGCGCTCGGCGCAGATGGTAAGCCCGTAGGACGCGTTCTCCACATTGCACCCGAAGAAGACAGCGCCGTCAACCGACTCCAATGCTGCTCCAACCGGGAACTTCGAGTAGGGCGCATGCGCGGCTGCTTGTGCTCGCCGTGCGCCGTCCACCAAGGCATCAGCCACGCCACACCTCGCTCAAGAACGACTTGCCGGCAGATAAGGGTTCGACCCCGAGAAACTCGGCGGCCGTCTGACCCATATCGGCAAAGGTAGCCCGCCGCCCCAGATCAACCGCAGCGATCTTGGGACCGTAGGCCAGTACGGGAACGACCTCACGGGAGTGATCAGTCGAGGGAGTCGTGGGGTCGTTGCCGTGGTCGGCGGTAAAGATAATGAGGTCATCCGCTCGAGTTGCATCGAGAATCGACGGGATGGCCTCATCCAGCTCGCGGAGTCCGTCCACGAAACCATGGACGTCGTTGCGATGCCCCCATGTCTGATCGAACTCGATCACGTTGGCAAAGAGGAAGCCTTGGGTCATGGTCTGAAGCGCATCGCGAATCAATCGATAGGCCTCCTGGTTGGTCTTGGTGTGTATGCTCTCGATGGCACGGCCGGCAAAGAGATCATCCACCTTTCCCACGCCCACGCGCGCAATCCCTGCTGCTGCCAGTCGGTCGAGCAGCGTGTCGCCGGGAGGCGCCAAGCTGAAGTCCCGGCGACGTGCGGTGCGCTCCCACCGCCCCGCCGAGCCCTGAAACGGTCGTGCAATGACGCGGGACACGCCGACCGGCGGTTGAAGCATGTCGCGCGCGATCATACAGGCGCGGTACAGCTCCTCCAGGGGAACCACGTCTTCATGGGCAGCCACTTGGAATACACTATCGGCCGACGTGTACACGATCCAGTCGCCGGACGCCACGTGGGCCGCGCCGAACTCGTTCAAGAGAGCAGTGCCCGAGCCGGCTTTGTTGGCGAGGACCCCACGGCCCGTCCGCCGGGAGAACTCCCGAAGCACCTCCTCGGGAAAGCCGTCTGGAAACGTGGGGAATGGCTCGGGCAGCAGGAGGCCACAAATCTCCCAATGCCCGGTGGTGCTGTCCTTGCCCGGGCTCGCCGGCTCGCAGCGCCCGTGCGCCGCCCGGGGAGTGCTGACCGGCCGGATCGGCCCCAAGTCCGAGGTCAGTCCAAGACCCAGCGCCTCGAGGTTCGGCAGCCGAAGATCGGACACCGACCGCACCACGTTGCCGACGGTATGGCTTCCCGAGTCTCCGTACTCGTCGGTGTCGTGGGCCGGCCCGACGCCGAGCCCGTCCAGCACAACGATCGCAGCGCGTCGCGTCACTGTGCGGAGGAAACCTGTACGAACCGAAACCGGAGGGACGTGAGCGTTTGGGTCAGGAGCGCGTGTTCTTCCGCGTCGAGTTGACCGGTGGTCTTCTGCTCCAGCATGCCCAAGGTATCGATCAGGGCCTGTGCCACCTCTTTGGGATCGGGCGCACCCAATTGCTCGGCGCCCGGTGGCAACTGGCCGTCGAGTGCGGCCTGTGCTTGTTGTGCCAATCCCAAGACCAGCGATGCAAAGTGTGGGTTCATGATTTGTGCCGGTAGAGTCGAGGTACCCGCCCGCCGAGGGCGGTCAGTAGTTCATACGAAATGGTTCCCGCTCGCGCAGCCTGCTCATCGAGGGAGACGAGTCCCCCGTAGATCGTTGCCACATCGTCACATTGAACCGTGCCGACCGGAACCGCAACCATCGTGAGGTCCATCGTCACTCGTCCCACCAGCGCGCGACGAGCACCGGCCAATTCAACGTCGGTCCGTCCGCCAAGCACGCGAGGCACGCCATCGGCGTACCCAATCCCGAGGGTCGCGATTTCCGTCGCGGCCGGTGCCGTCCAGGTCGCGCCGTAGCTCACCGAGTCTCCCGCCCTGATCTTCCGCACGGAAACCACGGGAGCCCTGAGGTGAATCACGACCTTCGGCTCGCGGCCGCCGGCCGCCCCGCCGTACAAGAAGATCCCCGGGCGGACCAGGTCGCCCGAATAGCGGGTGCCGCGGAGTGCGGCAGCGCTGTTGGCCGCGTGAATCACGGCAGGCCGTCGTGGCAGTTCTCGAAGCACGCGCTGAAACCGTTCCCACTGCGTGGTCGTCGCCGAGTCGTCGGTGTCGGCTGAGTGGAAGTGGGTGAAGATGCCT
>JAOTWK010000427.1 GCA_029862935.1 Gemmatimonadota bacterium
ATGATGCTGGAAATGCCGGCGCCGGAGGATGGAAACGGGTCCTGAGCGAGCCGGTGGGAGCCTGCAGTTCATGAGCCCCCCGTCCGCCGTGCTGCTTGCCTCGCTCGTCCTCGTCGCCGCCTGTTCCACGGCTTCGGAGCAGACGGCCAACGAGGCCCCCGCTGAGGCACGTGCCGGCGCCACGGAACTCATCGACGTCAGCACGGTCGCTCCCTCGATACGCACGGACATCCGCTATGCGGGTCCCGACAACTTCGTCGGCGAACGCGTGGATGGGTACGCGGCGCCGAAGTGCCTGTTGTCGTGGGAGGCGGCCACAGGGCTTGCCCGCGTGCAGGCGGACCTCGAGGAAAACGGGCTCAGCCTCCTCGTATTCGACTGTTTTCGCCCCCAGCGAGCCGTCGATCACTTCGTCCGCTGGGCGGGGGACACGACGGACCTGCAAACGAAGGCGGAGTATTATCCCGGTGTGGACAAGGCGCGCCTGTTCGAGGAAGGCTATATCGCCGAGCGATCGGGACACAGCCGGGCAAGCACGGTCGACCTGACGGTTGGGCGCCTGGCGGAGGACGGATCGGTGAGGGCGCTGGACATGGGGACCCCGTTCGACTTCTTCGACCCCCTGTCGCACACGGAGTCGCCGCATGTGACGCCACAGCAGCTCGCCAATCGTCTGCTGTTGCGGGCCGCGATGGAACGAAGGGGTTTCCGGAACTACGCCTCGGAGTGGTGGCACTACACGCTGCGCGACGAGCCGTTTCCGGAGGACTACTTCGATCGGGAGATTCGCTGATCATTCGGGGTGCCCTGCCGGCTTGACTCGGCGGATGAGCCGACTACCTTGGGGCGGAGCGAGCCGGCCTCCGGCTCGCTTTGTATTTCGAGGGCTCGTAGCTCAGCTTGGTTAGAGCGCACGCCTGATAAGCGTGAGGTCGGTGGTTCAAATCCACCCGGGCCCATCCTCAGTAGCCTCTTCTTGCTCTATCAATGCGCCCGGAGTATCGATCGATTCGGTCACCCAGTGGAACTTCGTCGGAGCGAATCACAGGGGCGACACGCTTACCGTGCAGGAGATCTCATCCAATCTACCAATCTGGACTGGACCGGCCGTTCTTTCAGGGACAGTCACAGCCAATTTCTATGCCGAGGGCGAGACCGTTCCAAGAACAGCCGAGGGCCCACTTGCAGTAGTTGCGAGGCTCTGGCGCTGGTCGTCTTCCGATCCCGATCCGTCCGAACGCTCATTCGCCCCAAACGGCGGCCTCGAATGTGTTTCGTTTCCAACAATTGTGGCAGGGCCTGGACAAGTCTTTGGTCAAAACACGAACGTACCCCAGTGTCTGGAACACGACGGGATGATCCAACCGGATCCGAGGTTTTCCGGGTTGGGCGGATGGACTGGAGCAGCAGTGACCGTCGGCCCCAACAAGGACATCTGGTTCGTCTACGACGCGGACTGGAGAATCGACCGAGGCTCACTGGTCAATACCAGTCTGCTAAATTTCTGGCCCGGAAAGCATGAGCTGACTACCAACAAGGACAAGAACGCCTGCCAAGGAGCCGTTCCCACACCAGGCTTTGCCAACTGGTACGAGTTCAACGAGTTCTGCAAAGGCGGTATCGCAGAGCCTTTCATTTCCGGCATCGAGAGTCATGAAGGTTACGGAACACTAGGCCCTGGTGCTCCCGAACCGAACGGCCACCAGGCCCGCATTGAGCAGGCGGCAACGAGTTCCTCCGGAGATCCTTATCGATACGTCGAGGGTATCACTGATACTTCGATCGGTCTGTTTAGCTTGGATGTTCCCGCATTCGCCACACACGCTCAGGATTCGATACTCGTCAGGTCAGATCCCGGCCACGAGGTCGTGAAGAACAACTGGTGCGGAACAATGTATGTGTACGATGGGACGAAGTTCGTTTCCTGGAAGTTCACGGAGAACGAAAGTGGCCAATCATCCAGGTGCCCCTGAACGGCACAACTAGAGAATAGGAGCGCCGAAGATGATCACTGCTAGATACTGCATGCGATTTGCCGTTACCCTGTGCTTTACCGTTGCCGCCGCGAAGGCTTCACAAGCTCAGACGGTGGACCTGGTAGCCTCTGCTGCCTGCTTCGAGACAAAGTCGCTGGACCTGCAAGCAGCTTGTGAGCCCGGCGTCAAGTCAATCGTGCACTACATTGCAGCCGGGCCGTCCTTTTCCCGAGAGCTGGCAGAGGCCGCTCTCGACCAACTTGAGCGGCTTGCCGTTGAAGCGTCGGACGAGCGGGTTCGTGGAAGAGCGTTGACGTACATCGGTGTGGCTGGTCAACCCGCATCGGGGACGGACTTGATCGTCCTGGCCCGTCTCGAAAGGATCTACTGGGCCTCGGACTCACATCTCACTCGCAGCAACGCGATGGCCTTTGCCCTCAACCATCCACGTTCTGACGAGTTGGCTAACTTCTTGGGGCGTATCGCTGAAAGCGAACCCGACCCAGAAGTGGCTGAGTTCTCGCTTCCGGCCAGGGCGGTCGCCCGTCTTGCACACCTTGGGGCGCCGGGCGTTCAGGTCCTGCAGCGGCTTTCGGCGGAAACAGTTCGGGATCCGTTTGCTAGGTCAAGGCTCGCAGCGCTCGAGGCACGGGGATGGGCACCAGAACAGCCATAGGGTTGATGGGTCGTGTCGGGCAAGTTGTCTCGTGATGCTCAACCTGGTTCTTTGCCCGGGAAGACGACTGTCAATTGTGCTGTCAATTGAACCCGACATCCTGCCGTGTCAGGTGTTGAGGAACCCGGCAGATCGCTCCATCTGACACGGAAACTCCGGCAAGATGTTGTAATTTGGGTTCCTACGGATGCGCCTGATAAGCGTGAGGTCGGTGGTTCAAATCCACCCGGGCCCATCCCCGGCAGTACAGCCCAAATGACGCCGGCCGGCGCATCAGTCGTCCCAGCGCACATAGAGCAACGCCGTGCGGACGTGGTCTTGCGTGAAAACGTCCACACCTGCAAGACGGTCAATCCAACGACTCTCCACGTCGGCGGTCGCGCGCTCGGTCACCACATCGAGAAAGCGTTCGAAGAGCAGGAACTTGTTGTCCCAACTGCCGATCTCCTCAGCCGCTTCCGCGAAGACGCCCATCAGGTCGGTCTCGCCATGAACCCGCTTGACGGTCTCATAGACGTCGCGCGTGAACTCCCGAGTCTCCTCGACGTCGCTGCGCCCTCCGGGATGGGTGAGATGGCCACCGACGAAGACCTCGAAGTCGTACTCGAGGAGGGTGTCAAACACTTGCAGGTACTCGTGGAAGTTAGACGTGATGTCGAAACCCATGAAGGGAACGTAGCCAGGGGCCAGTGTATCGATCGCGATCAAGACACGCGCATGCGGGATGTAGACGATGACATCGCCCTCATCCGAGTGGTACGAGGCGCCGCGAAGTTCAATCCGGACGCCGCCGCGTTGGAGCACCAACTCCTCGTCGAACGTCCGGGTCGGGACCAGACGGCGAGGGTCGGCTTTCTCAGCAAGGAACTCAGCTACTCCCGACAAGGCGATGATCTCCAGGTCTGGGATGTCGGAGAAGGCGGCCGAACCGCCGATGTGGTCCTTGTGCGTGTGGGTGTAGATCAACGTTGTGATCGGCTGAGCTGTCACGCCCGCGATCTCCGAACGGATCTTGTGGGCGTAGGTCTC
>JAOTWK010000428.1 GCA_029862935.1 Gemmatimonadota bacterium
CGACACCAGCTGAAACCGACGGAAGTGCTTGTCGATCGCGACGGGCCGGGCGCGGCGGAACGTCCAGGCCACGGCCACCATGAGCGTGAGCCCCAGGACCATCCCGAGGATGGGCGCCACGAAGATGAACAGGATCGGCTTCACCCAGCCGCCGAGGATCAGGGAGGCGACGCCGGCCTTGGCAACCGCCGCGCCGCCGTATCCGCCGATGAGCGCGTGGGAGGAGCTGGACGGGATGCCGAAATACCACGTGGCGATGTCCCAGCTGATGGCGCCGAGGAGACCGGCCAGGATCACGACCGGATCGACGATCGAAAGGTCGATGAGCCCGCTGCCGATGGTCTTCGCCACGGCGGTGCCGAATCCGAAGGCGGCGGCGAAGTTGAAGAACGCCGCCCAGGCCACCGCGGCGACCGGCGACAGGACGCGTGTGGACACGATCGTGGCGATGCTATTAGCGCTGTCGTGGAACCCGTTGATGAAGTCGAAGACGAGCGCGACCGCCACGATCGCGAGCACGAACCAGACCGACTGGAGCATCAGCCGTGCTTCAGCGCAATCGACTCGAGATCCTTGGCCACGTCATTGGTCTTGTCGATGACCGTCTCGATCTTGTCGAACATCTCCTTCCACTTGATGATCGCGATGGGGTCCGTCTCCGTATCGAAGAGCCGGCCGAGCATCTCGTGAAACACGGCATCGGCTTCCTCCTCGAGGCGCTTCACCTCGATCCGGTGCACGATCACATCATCCTTGCCGCGGAGCTTCTTGACCGCCGTATCCAGCTCGCCCGTTGCGGCGATGGCCAGGTCGCACATCTGGACGATGCCTTCCGGAGACGTACCAAGACGGAAGATTTGCGCTCGGCGAGCGGTGCTGTCGATCCGGTCCATCACGTCATCGAGATCCGATGCGAGCAGATAGATATCCTCGCGGTCGATAGGTGTGATGAACGTGCGATCGAGCCGAGTGGACACGTCTTGTGTGATCTCATCCGCCTCGTGCTCGAGGCGCTTGATGGTGTCGACGCAGTAGGCCAGTCGTTCCGGGCTGGTGAACAGCTCGCGGAGGTAGCCGGCGGCTTCGTGTGACCGCCGCGCGACTTCCGTGAACAAATCGAAGAACTCCTCGGTCCGTGGCAAGAGACGCATGCGCGTGTCTCCGTGTGGTCAGATCTGGATGATTCCGGTTCCGTCCGGGACGGCATAAGTCTGCCATGGGTGTTGGCGTTGCGACAGGGGGGGAGGGAAGGGGAAGGTTCCGCCCCAGGACTCGATGTGCCGTGACACGCGCTCGGCCATCACGGAGTGTCGGGCGGTGCGCCGACTATTTCCAGAATATGCCGCAGGCACCCGCGGCGTTCTTGCTCTCGATGGTGATCGTGCTTCTCTTGGTGGTCTATGGGCCGTGGCTCACCGAGGCGCTGCCAAGGTTCTTGGGATACCAAGGGCGTGCCGTGCAGCGTCCCTGTCGCTGAGGATACGCGGTCGTTACGGGGGTCCAGCGGACAGCAGCGCTTGGCGCTCGGTATGTGCCGCCGCCCAAGTCTGGCGCCAGGAGTCGAGATCGGGCGGCTCCGGCCGCAAGCGGAAGTACAGGTCGTACTTCGCGAGTGCCTGCTCGGTGGCCCCGGCCGCCGCGAGCAGCCGGGCCTCCTCGAGCAGGAAGTCGATGTGAAAGCCAAACAGTCCCCACAGACCCGCGCGGTAGGGTCGCCGGACGACTGCCTCCAGTCCGATCTCCGGGTACCCGAGCGTCGACAGCGCCCGGGCAAGTTCCAGGTTGGCGGCAGCCGCGACGCTGATCTCCACGCTGATCATGCCGTCACCGCCCCCGAGATCCAGCGGTCGCAGCCGTAGCACGTCGTTCAGCCGGCGAGTCGCGCCCGTCACCGCGTCGCGGTCGCTCCCGCGCACCAGAAGCAGGTCCAACAGCGGAACACACATGCGGGAAACGGCAAGTGGCCTGACGTCCGGGTCACGCGAAAGATAGGCAACTGCCTCTCCCACGCCGGTCGTGTCGCCGCGTCCGACTCGTAGTTGAGCACGCGCACAATGCGCCGTTGCCAGCGTATCCGGGCTGCTTCTTGGCGTCCGGTCGATGACGCCGGAAAGCATGGCGTCGTACGCATCGAGCACGGAGTCCGATTCCGGCTCCGCAAAGTAGGCCCACTGCCAGATGATGTCGTGCGCGACGAACACGTCGAATCTCGTCGTCGTGTACGCCAACTGGAGCACCTTGTCCCGCAGCTCCCGGTACTGCGCATGGCGACCGCGCTCGCGCGCCAGCACCATGGGCTTGAGTTGATAGGTGTTTCCCGAATTCAAATCAAAGCTGGCGGCTCTCTCGGCGTCCTCTAAGTTGAGGCCGGTCAGGATCGCAGTGGTGACCACACGCATGCCGAGGAAGTCGCGCTGCTCGAACAGGCGCTGTATGCGCTGCTTGTCGCGAGTGCGCTCGAGTGCCGTGGCCGCGAGCCACCTCCCGTACCAGGCAGTTTCCGGAAGCAGCGCCGCGTATCGTCGGACACGCTCGGTGTCACCGGTGAGAAAGGCCACCTCCAACCCCTGCTCGAGGAACTCACGGTCTCCGCGCTGCAGCAGTGAATCGTGTGCCTCGAGCGCGCGGTCCCACCAGTTGCGGTACAGCTCGCTGCACCAGCGGTAGCATTCGAGCGTGAGGCCCCGCCAGTGCGTGAGACGGTCGGGCGCTACCTGCACGGCGCGCTCCCATCCCGCGACGTGCCGTGCCGCGGTGTACTGTGGGATGAAGCGCCATCCTACCAGCGCTTCCACATACACCCGGTCAGCGAGGCTCAGGAGCCGCCGATCCCGCCACGCCGTCGCCGCAATGGGATGCCAGGCGTCGCCAAGGTGCTGGTTGTAGTAGTCCGGGGATGCTTCGAGGAGCGCCACGGCGCCCAGTGCAAAGGTGCTGTCGCGCTCGAGGGCCTCTCGCAGCAGACGGTCCCGCCCTGCGGCCTCCACACGGTGGGCCTCGAGGTAGAGGCGCACCGCGTCCGGCTCGTAGGTGTCGAGGGTCGCCACGCGGTCCTCGGGGATACCACGCGCACGGGCAACGAGCCGAATGAGCAGGGCCTCGGCAGATCTTCTGAGGTTGTCCAGCGAACCCGTCACACTCGCCGCGGCAACGGAAGCGCCGTCAGCGGCGTTGGTCAGCGCGGCATGGAGCTCGATACCCTGGCCCACCCGTGTCGCTCGGCTCGCGAGCGTCAGGCCGGCACCCAGCCGCGCGGCGATCTCCCGCAGTTGCGTCTCCGTCGGCGCGTAGTGGGCAGATCCTCCGGCGCGACGCCACAACTCCGTAACAGCGCTCGCCGTCGGGGATTCGAGCAACTCCCAGTCGGCCATGGCCGCATGCAGATGCGACGCTACGAGCGTAGAGAATGTCGTGTCCAGCCCGACGGTCTGCGTCGGCAGGATGACGACTCGGTTGGGGTCGTGGCCGCGCATGATGCGGGCGCGGACCGCCATCGTCGCCCCGAAGACCAGGACCGTGACGGCGGTCAGGACGAGCACGCGCCGAGGCCACCGGCGCCGGCCCCGTGGGACGACACCGGCGCCGTCATCCTTGGGCGTGGCCTGCTGATCGCCGAGCTCAGTTCGTGCGGGGGACCTTCCCTTCGCCGGGGACAACGAACCGACGGCCCCGGCGGGCGG
>JAOTWK010000429.1 GCA_029862935.1 Gemmatimonadota bacterium
TCACGGACGTCGGGACCACGATGTTGTACCGTTCGAGCCACATTCCGATGACCACGGCGATGCCCGCAATCGTGGTGCCGACCGGCGTTCGCGTGGCCTGCCGCGACATCAGGGCGAGGGGAATGACGAAACAACCAAGCACCATCGCCCAGAAGGGAATCGCGAATGTGCCAGTCAGCTTCGCCCAGAACGTGCGCATCTCGCCAGGCTCACCACCGTAGAACGCGGTGAGGTACTCGGCAAACGTGAAGTAGAACCACAGGAGGCTGAGGATGAGCAAGAGACGGCCCAGATAGTCGAAGTGCACGACCTTGAAGTAGTTCTCCAGATGATACACGCGTCGCAGCACCGCCATGGCAACGAGGATGGCGGCGATGCCGGAATAGATGGCCCCCATAACGAAGTAGGGTCCGAAGATCGTGCTGTGCCACATGGGCCGCAGCGTCATCGCAAAGATCCAGCCGATCACCGTGTGTACCGAGACCGCGATCGGGATCACGACGATGGAAAGGACGCCAATGGCGCGCTCCAGGCGATGACGCTGCACCGGCGTATCGTTGTAGCCGGCCGCCAGGAAACGATAGAAGCGCGGTGCCTTGATGCCGGAGTCGCGAATGATCGCCAGATCCGGCAGCAGCGGGAGGTAGAGGTAGATCGTACAGGACATGAAATAGAGCCCGATGCTGATCACGTCCCACAGGAGCGGCGACCGCCACTGCGCGTGCAGGATTACGTTGAGCACCCGATCAGGGCGGCCCATATCGATGATCGGCTGGATGGCACCAAACCCGATCACGAGCACCGTGATCAGCTCGGCTGACCGCGTGATGGAGCGGCGCCACTCCGCCTTGCTGACCCGCAGGATTGCGGAAATCAGGGTGCCCGCGTGGCTGATCCCGATGAAGAAGACGAAGCAGATGATGTAGATGCCCCAATATCCGGGCCGGTTCAGTCCGGTGCGGCCCAGTCCGTAGCGCACCTGCAGGATGTATGCGACGAGGCCCAAGAGAGCAATGCCGCCGAACACGCCCGCCATGACGTAGAATCCCCGTGACGTATCGACGAGCGGCCGGAGCAGGACCCGCTCGTCCGGGGGGAGGCTCGCCAGTTTCTCCGCTACCTCGCGGCGCATCTCACCTCCTCGCCCTGAGGTAGTAGACCTTCGGCTGGGTTCCGAGATCCTCCATGATGCGCATTGCTCGCGGATCCTCCTTCAGCTCGGCTACGTGATGCGTTGGGTTGTCGAGGTCGCCGAACACGATCGCCCTGGTGGGACAGATCTCGGCGCACGCGGGCTGGTAGTCCTCCTCGCGCACGTCGCGGTTCTCGGCCCGGGCCTGCTCCCGAGCACGCTGCAAGCGGTGGTGGCAGAAGGAGCACTTCTCGATAACGCCAACGGTCCGAGGCGAGACATCCGGGTTCAGATGCTGACGCTCCGAGTCCGACCACTCCGGCCCGTACCAGTTGAAGTACTTCACGGTGTAGGGGCAGGCGTTGGCGCAGTACCGGCAGCCGATGCACCGCGGGTAGATCTGTCCAACGATGCCCTCGGGGTCGATGTACGTTGCGCGCACCGGACACACCTTGATGCAGGGAGGGTTGTCGCAATGCATGCAGGGTCGCGGATAGAACTCGAGGTGGGTGTCGGGGAACTCCCCGGCGGTGTGCGCCATAACGCGCATCCAGCTCATGACGCGACCCATCTCGGCCTGGTGTGGGGGGACCGTGGCGATGTTATTCTCGCTCTTGCAGGCCACCTCGCACGCCGCACAGCCCGTGCACCGATCCAGATCGATCACCATGCCCCAGCGTGTCATCGTTCCCGATCCCTCACGCCGACTCGAGGCGCACGAAGGTGGTGGACCAGTTCGGCAGCGCGGTCAGGGCATCGCTTGACCCGTCCAGCAGCTGCAGCGGGTTGGCAAGCTCGCCGTCGGGGTGCCTGAGGCCGTACGGCGCGCAGATGTTCTCGGGTGCCGTCCCCGGGAACACCTTGAGGCGCGCACGATATCGGCCCGACGCGGCGACGACCCACACCATCGTGTCGTCGATCAGGTTCTGCGCTTCCGCCGTCGCTGGTGCCACCTCGATCCAGGGATCCCAGTGCACCTCTGGGAATAGCCCCGGGGTCTCTGCCAGCCAGCGCTCGAGGGCCACGGTGCCCGACGCCAGGGTCGAGACGCGGTAGGGGAGTAGCCGTAACGGGAACTCGTCGGTCGATGCAGCAGGCGTCGCCGCCACGTCCATATAGAGCGCTCCCCCTCGACCGGCCCCCGCCAGCGTGGCGAGCAGTGGTGCGGGTGTCAGGTCGACGCGGCCGTTCGGGGTGCGCGCCAGGCGTGCGGGGTCGGTCTCGTCCATAAACAGGTCCGCCCATCCGCCACGTTGAACCAGCTCGTCCCAGAACGCCTCGAACTCGGTGTGCTCGGGCAGCCACCAACCGCGTTCTTCCATCTGCCGGTGGTGCTCCAGCTCGAACGCGTTCCCGAGCGTCATGCCGCGCTGCGCCCGGAAGAGCCCACGGGCGCGCGACTTGAGTAGCAGTTCAACGCTATCGTAGGGGAGGCTGGCGGCAACGCTGCCCCCCAGTTGGCGAGCCACCGCCAGGATGGCGTCGCCGGCATGTCTGCCACCAGGGTGCGGCGCCACGAGTGGACGCGCCACGCCCCAGACCGGGTAGGGGTAGGACACGGGGGTCGGTGCGTCCTGCCACCGCTCGAAGGCGAGCAGATCGGGCAAAATCAGGTCGGCGTGGGCCGTTGTCTCGTCGAGGAACGGGGAGAAGCTGACGACGAACGGAATCCGCTCGAGCGCCTCTCGCCACGCGTCCGGACGCGGCGACGACGCCAACGGATTGGCGTAGTAGAGGAGAAGCGTGTCGATCGTTTCACTGGGGCTGGCACCCACGGCTGCCGCGAACCGCGATGCCGGGTCTCCACCACCGAACGGTGCCGGCGTGCGAGCCAGCGGTTCGCGTTCGAGCCCCGCGCTGGCCACCGCGTCGATGCGCGGGTCCGGGAGCGGGTCAAGCGGCGGGTCGCTGCCGAAGAGCACGCCACCCGGACGACCGACGCTCCCCATCAGCACGTTGAGGCTGTGGACAGCGAGCCCGGTGAGAAGCCCACTCGGAGCGTGGGTCACCTCGTGGCCGAACACCGCCACGGGATGCTCCGCCTGAGCGAACGCTCGGGCCAGCGCGGTGATCCGTGCGACCGGGACCCCCGTGATGGCGGACACTTCTTCGGTTCGGTAGTGGCGTAAGACGAGGGATCGGTAGCCCTGCCGACGTGCGTCGCCCGCGTCGGTGGAATCCCGGAATCCCGAGACGTGCCGCTCCACGAAGTCGGCGTCGTACAGCTCGTCGCGGATCAGGACATAGGCGATCCCGAGCGCAAGCACCCCGAAGGTCCCGGGGCGAATCCCCACCCAGTCGTTGGCATGAGCGGCGGTCCGCGAGAACCGCGTATCAATCTGCACGAAGCGGGTGCGACCGTCGTCCGATCCGTCGGGCCCGGCGAACGCGGTGAATGCCTGCAGCGGCGACCACCAGGATTCGAACACCGGCGAGCCGAAGGAGAGCACGAACCCCGCCCGGTTCAGGTCGTACCCGGGGCGGCGCGCGATCCCGTGCATCAGCTCCATCACGCTCGCGGTGCCGTCGTCGTAGTCCTCGGCCACG